>JAWXAN010000069.1 GCA_034439475.1 Candidatus Zixiibacteriota bacterium | reverse complement strand
CGAAGAATCAAGGCCAAATTCCCCAGCACGTCATTGCGAGTTTCACTTTCTTAAGTGAAACGTGGCAATCTCATATTCTCTTCTCTCTGGTACGGGCCAAAGATTTTCGAATCCGCCAATGGAGGACGTCCCGCGCGAAGATGTACTAACGTGCCGAATGGGGTCGCCCAAAGCCCGTTAGTCCAGCTCTTTGTCGATTTCGTATTTTTTGATTTTATCGAAGAGGGTCGTGTAGTCTATCTTTAGAATCTCGGCGCATTTCCGTTTGTTGCCGCGGACTTGTTTTAGAACGCGTAGGATAGTTGATTTCTCAGCACGCATCTGAGCATGTGCGCCAATCTCCTTGAGGCCAGCTCCTTCTCGCAACTGAATCTCATTCATGCGCTGAAGTCGAATCGCAAGATATTCAGGCGAGATTTTTTTACCCTCGGCCAGTATCACCGCGCGCTCGACGGTGTTTTCTAATTCGCGCACGTTGCCGGGCCAGTGGTATTTGGTCAGCAGATCGAGTGCCTCACGGGTGAGCACTTTGGTCGGTTTTTTCATTTCACGGCAATATTTGGCAATAAAATAATCGGAGAGGGCGCTGATGTCACTCGAACGTTCGCGAAGCGGCGGAATATTGAGCGGAAAGACTGAAAGGCGGTAATATAAATCTTCGCGAAATTTTTTGGTTCTGATAAGTTCCGCCAGATCCATGTTTGATGCCGCAATAATCCGAACATCGATGTCGACTGTCTTCGTCCCGCCAAGCCTTTCGAAATTTTTCTGCTGAAGGACACGAAGCAGTTTTGCCTGGAGCGAAACATCGAGATCACCTATTTCATCGAGAAAGATTGTTCCGGAGTTTGCAATCTCAAACTTTCCCATCTTACGGGCATGGGCGCCGGTGAAAGCCCCTTTTTCCGAGCCAAACAATTCATTTTCCAAAAGCTCATGGGGAATTGCGGCGCAGTTGAGGGCGATATACGGTTTGTCTTTTCTATCTGATAGCGAATGAATGGCCCGCGCAAAAAGCTCTTTTCCAGTTCCCGATTCACCGTTGAGCAAAACCGAGGCATCGCTTTTGGCGACCTTCTGCACCATCTGCGATAGCTCGATCATCTTCTCATCTTTGCCGATGATGTTATCTATTCCATAGTCGGCCAGAAGTTCCTGACGCAGCAACGTGTTCTCAGCAACCATGCGGCGGTTTTCGAGCGCGCGATTTACCAGCACACAGAGGTGTTCAGTATCGAACGGTTTAGTTATAAAATCATACGCGCCGCTTTTCATGGCATTGACAGCATCTTCGATTGTGCCGTAGGCAGTCATGACAATGACCGAGGTCTCGCAGTCGAGTTCTTTGATGCAGTTTAGCACTTCAAGTCCGGAAATATCCGGCATTTTCAGGTCGGTCAGCACTAAATCGTAGGATTTATTGCGGATAAGGTCGAGGGCTTTTTTCCCGTCATGAGCGCTGTCTACCCGATGACCTTCGCGTGTGAGGGTCTCGGTCAACATCCCACGCATAGAGTCTTTGTCGTCGACCACGAGGATATTCGGCATGTGTACTCCTTGGAGCGTTATCGTCACCTTCGCGACCTGCCTGCTTTGATAGCGGGATGGCCTTATGCCTTATATATCGGAATATCTTTGAGGTGATATAGTCTCAGGATGAGCAAATTTTGGACAGAAGATAGAGCGGTAATTAGTATTTTGATATTTTGACAGATTTACGAGTTCCGCAAACTTCGGAATAGAGAAACACCGGTTTGTACGAGGCCGATTTGATAAGGGGGAAATTGGGGTTGAGGGTCAGTTTGTAATAGCCTGCTCCAAGAAGTTGCATGGTCAATGGGCGAAGTACCTCGCGTTTTTCGTTTACAATGTTCACCGTGGTCATACAGTTGGGCCGTGTTACAACAAAATCAATTGAGATAACCGATGTGCTCGACGGCATCATTTCATCTTTGGGAATAGAGTCGACGCGAGAGGCTTGGATTAGCGTATAGACTGAATCCGATTGAAGAACCACCGGATCAACCCAGACCTTCTCGTAGTCCCCTTTGCCATCTTCATTTTTCGACCCTCCGGGGCCACCGCAGCCCGAAAGAACAAAAAGAATAAACAGTACAATCCCAGTCAGAAGCAGTTTTATCGTTGTGGACATAAGACCTCTCGAGAATGAACCCAGTTCTTGACGGTAGAGTGAATATAATGCCTCGCCGACTCTGTTTTTTCCGGCGGCGACCAAGTTAGGATATGCACTCCCTTATATAGAAGTGAATCGGTCAGCGGGCGGCTTACAATGCGTTTGGCATAATCAATAATTTCCGCGCTCACGAGAATCGAGTCAGCCAGGACTTGAATTGGGATTTCAAATGGTTTGGCGGTGTCCTGTTCCATAAATCTCATATCCCGCTCGCCCTCTTCGTATTGGGCCACCAGATCGGCGTACTTGCTCTTCCCACAGTCATTTATCACTGCGCGGTATTTGCCCTGTGGGACAAAACAACCGGAATCATCGAGTTTATCCCAGTAGTAGTTATGAAATCCCCTGCTGAGAGTTCGATCGAGAAGACGTCTTACTTTTTCACCAGAGTAGGCGTAAATATCGATAGTTACCTGACAGCCGCTTGGCCGGTCAATCGGCACCCAAATCCTCACCCTGTTGGCCTCCTCGCTACTGGCAGGCGGAGGAGAGATATTCTGCTCTCCCCCATGGGCAAAATTTGCCACCATAACTAAAAAAATTAGATAACTGGCACTTACAAGTGGAACAAAGAACAAGCGAGGCATAGTTAGATAATACTTCAAGTATTGTTTAGGGCAAATAGAAAGTTTGCTCATTCCCTCAGGCCTTATACCAGCCAAACTGTATCCGAGTCAGGAATAATTAGCATACAAAAAAAACACCGGGCGTTCATTACGCCCGGTGAGGTGTCTGAAAAGGAATTCAGAAAAATCTTAGAAAGAACGCTTGCGGCTGATAAGTCCGGCGCCAAGCAGGCCGAGTCCGAAGATTGCAAAAGTTGCGGGTTCAGGATCGGCATCGTTAGAACCACGTCCTTTTGTATAGTCCATCATCAATACCGCATGGTCGATGCGAAGTGACCATTCGTTCCCATAGACGGAGACTCCGAGCGAGCCATTGTTCCAAAAGCCGGGTGTGGCCCCAAGTGCGAGATTATAAGTCGTGTTATCAAAGAAGGTACGATTCAGCGGATCCCAATCCCATGAGCCGCCAATGCTGACCGTATTTCCGCTATTGTCAATGGCATAGCCGTCGATCCAAAGCTTGGCTCGTGTGACAACATCCGGGGGGACGTTGAGTCCACCAGGAAGCGTATGGGCCCAGCTCAGCGAACGATTGAGGGATGGGTTTGTGCCGATCCAGACGCCTCCGAAAATCGCGTCGGGACGTTTTTCGTAGAAGTCGACCGAAGAAGCATACTTTAGGTATGAAAGTCACCGAGCCAGAAAAAGTGGACAATGAGACTTAAACCGACCACAATTTGCAAATCTGTTCACTTTTTGCACCACGTGACGATCTATTTTCTGACTGAGCCGAGGTAAATTGCAGTGAGTGTGATGGCGGCACCTATGGATTGGATTCCGTCAAGATGCTCATGGAAAATCAAGGCCCCGAAGAGTGTAGCCAAAGTCGGCTGCAAAAGAAGAATAAGCGAAGCCCTATGGGTTTCAATTTTACTGAGGGTTCGAGCTATTGCCCACCAGCCGAAAATCTGGACGACAACGCCCAGCGCGAAGAGCAACAGCCAACTTGAGATGTTCGAAGGTATCATCGGATAATGCTCAAATGCGGCGATTATCCCCAGAAAAAATGCCGTGACGACACAACTGTATCCCATGAAGACAAGCGTATCGGGTTTGCTGCGATCCATGCCGCTCTTTTTTAGGCTCACAATATAGGCCGCATATGCAACACCGGTAATAAGACCGAAAACAATGCCGCGAATGTATTGGTCGTCAAAATTGATATTTTTGCTGAAAACTCCGACTAACATTGCCACACTCAGAAGAGCCGCAGTCGCCGCAACAAAGAATCTGACCGTCAATCTTTCCTTAAACAGAAAATAGCTGAGGATTGCTGAGCCAAAAACCTGGGTGTTTCCCAGAATTGTTGCGAGTCCCGCGCCGGTGTATATAATGCTTCGGTGCCAAAAGAAGATATCGGCGGCAAAAAAGAAGCCGGCAAGGAGAGCCCATTTTAGCGCACGGGGTGTAAGGCGGAGTTGCTTTTTGAGGGCGAGAGATAACACCAAAAAACCCAGGGCGCCAATGAGGGTACGCCAAAAACCAATGGCAGTCGGGCCGAGTGCGTTCTGTCCGATGGCCTTCACAAGGATAGGGGAGAGGCTTATGACCACGGCTCCCACGGTGAGCAGGGTTATATCGCGAGCGGTGTGACGTGTGATGTGGCTTGAAGGGGACGAATTCACCCGCCAAACATATCTGATTGTATTTCTCGGGAGAAGGAGAAAATAGGGAATATGTCAGACATGAGATTGCCACACCCCTCTAAGAATCGGGGCCCGCAATGACGAGGTTGGGAGTACGCTTGGATCTTCGGTAGCCCAGCCAACGGCTGGGTGTTTCCTGTCCAGTGTGGGAATAGGTGGCCTGCGGCGATTTAGCAATCACTCGCGGAAGCAAAGCTGGTGCACGAGGACGTACATCAGCCACAAAATCCATCGGCGTTTTCTGTTG
>JAWXAN010000068.1 GCA_034439475.1 Candidatus Zixiibacteriota bacterium | reverse complement strand
CTTCATAGCAGTGATATTACTCAGGGCGTTGTTTCCTGAGCCAATACAAAACGCATACCTATTGGCATACCAAGTTCTCTCTGCGGTGTTGCCATTCCACATCGGAGAACCGCCGTATGTATAGGCTCCGATGCGTAACTGTTTCGACATTGGAGCAGGGCTTTGGGCATAACCCATGCCTACCAAAAGCGAAACTGCAAGCGTCAGTGCGGTGGTAAAGCTGACAATTTCGCGTAGAGATCGTCGGTATTTTGAACTTAACATAGCGTTCACCTTTTCGGGCGTCGGTCCCGTTTTCAATTAGCGATAAGTAATCGAACCAGCGCATCCAGCGCTATACCGGCGTGATTACTACGAGTAGTGAGCTTTGCGACCGCTAGGTTTCCTTTAGTTAGTATCCGGACATTTGGCCGGAGGTAAGTATTTTTTGGCAGCACGATTGATGTACTGCTGATGTACTGCTCGTCGTCTCATTCAAAAGTATTAACTCATAAGAACTGTGTCAAGAAAAAAAGCCCGATAAATCAACCTTTTTTCAATCTTTTGATATAGCTGTTTGGATTTAGACGAACAAAAAAATTAGCAGGTCATAAAAGGGATACATTGGCGAGTTTAAGCGCGACACATGTTCACCGTGTGCTGGACACTCCTAAGATTATGAACCGCAAAGCGAACAGTTGAGTCGCGAAGAACATTCTCCGGCAATATCTAAGGTTGTCATGTACGAATTCAAAAAAATGTGTGAATACAGCCTATCAATAGCTACATTCGCTTGAATTCATTGTACTATACGAGTATCCGATTTAAAAGTATTCAGGAGGAGTGCTACAGCGTGAAAAAACATATTACCCTCATCGTCGGAGCGCGGCCAAATTTTATGAAAGCCGCTCCTCTCCTGCGGGCGCTAAAAACTCTTCCTGATATATTCAGGCCCACTCTCATTCACACCGGCCAGCATTATGACCCAAAGATGTCCGAACTATTTTTCAATGAATTGGGGATGGACAAACCCAATATTTTTCTCGGGGTTGGCTCAGGAAGCCATGCCGAGCAGACCGCTAAAATTATGATTGAACTCGAAAAATCATTTTCCCAAGACAGGCCTGACCTGGTTGTTGTCTTTGGCGATGTCAATTCCACTATGGCCGCCGCGCTTGTTGCAGCAAAAATGTCTATTCGGATAGCCCATGTCGAAGCTGGCCTGCGAAGTTTTGATAAGGCGATGCCCGAGGAAATAAACCGCATCGTGACCGACAGGCTCTCAGACTATTTATTTGTGACCGAAGAATCAGGTATAAGAAACCTCAAAGCAGAAGGCGTACCTTCGGAGAAGATTTTTTTCACCGGCAACATCATGATTGATTCGCTGACCGCCAGTCTCGAAGCCTGCAAACGCTCCACGATCCTTGACGATCTCTCGCTTATCCCGGGCAAATATGTCTGTATGACGCTTCATCGCCCATCGAATGTGGACAACGAAAAAATACTCCGCGAAATTATGACCATGATAATTTCCATCGCCGATCGAGTTCCGGTTGTCTTTCCGGCACATCCGCGTACAAAAAAAAAGATGACTCAACTGGGTATGCTGGATTCCGTCTCGGATGGACGGCTCAAAATTATTGAACCGCTGGGATACCTTGATTTCCTCGCCCTGCAGTCATCCTCCTTTTTTGTCCTGACCGATTCGGGCGGGATTCAGGAGGAAACGACATACCTGAGAATCCCTTGCATAACGATGCGCGAAAATACCGAACGACCGGTCACGGTCGATGTCGGCAGCAATATTTTGACTGGTCCTCACCCGGCGAAGGTGCTGGAAGCGGTCCAATTAATTCTTGATGGTAAAGCAAAAAGAGGGCGCATTCCCGATCTCTGGGATGGCAAAACTGCCGAGCGAATTGTAACGATCCTCCGCACCATTGCCTGACCCGGGTCAGCGTCCGTATTGACGCTCGTCTCTTTTTCACTGCCCGCAAGTCTTGCCTATCGGATACGCTGATGATATCAATTCAGATTATTGCATAGTCGAAGAAACGGGATAGAAGTCAACGTCGCTCCCGACAGTCTTACGATTTCTATTTTTTAGCGGTCTGTTGGTTTTCGAAAGAAAGAGTCCACTCGTCCACAACGCGCGTCATACGCGCCAATTCCTTTTATCGAACGACAATTATTTTTCCGCGATGGTCGCTATCTTCCAAGTACCACAGGTAGACACCCGAGCCGACAGTGAGTCCGGACTCGTCATCACCGTTCCAGACAATTTCTTGATTGGTTATATCGCTCCAGCGTTTTATTAGAACGCCCGATGGCGATAACAAAACAAGCGCGGAGCCGGAAGGAATTTCTTTGAAGGTCACATTCGGCGTCGACGAAAGATGCAGTGTGGACGGAAAAACATACGGCGCAGCTTTCACGTCAAAGTACGAAACCGGGCTATAATTATACGCATTGGCTCTCGCCCGCCAATAGTAGCGGGCTCCTGTCTCAAGCGTATTGGGCACTTCCCACTTTGTCGTGGTCTCGCCTTCGTCAACTGCCGGCGACGCTGTGACACTGCCGCCGAAAAACTCATCGCCTGCAAGCTCAAAGTAGTACAGGTTCACCGCAACCGAATCACAGAGGGTGTTGGTTACAGTCAGTGCAGGCTGAGAGCTATTGACCAGCGCGCCATTCTGCGGAGAGACGACCACAGGAGCGCAGTCGTCAGTCCCTGAGACTATCGATTGATTGGTTGCGCTCTTTGCAATAACCGAGAGCTCACCTTGATTATTTACATTGTCATAGGCTTTGATTCCAAAATAATACGTCCCGGCGCTCAAACCATGTGTACTCGAAACTGTCGCTGATTGCTGGCTTCCCGCGGAAGCGATCGGCACCGAGGTTGCAACCGTCGGAAGCGAATTCCAATTTGCGTCGGTTATATCTCCGACAGCCGTGTCGCGATATCGTATTCTATAGCCGCTTACTGTTCCGGAATTGTCATCATCACCCGGTGCAGTCCAGGTGAGCCTGACTTCACCGAAGTTACTGCCTGGCAGTGCGCCGAGATCGTCGATCTTCGCCGGAGGGACAACATCAGCCGCGCCTGATGTGCCAGTATTGGCAAACATAGTATCTGACGAGAGAATAATGGCCGAGCCGTTATGAGCATTGATCGTTGCCGCAGTATGTTCTGTCCAGCTATACCCTGCCACCGAAGCGGTCTTTGTCCGGGATTCCAGTCTGAACCATTGGCCCGTCGGAGATGCTGGTGTGGTAATCGACACGAACGTCGTAGCCGAATCGGTACTCGCCTGAGACGCCAACCGCAAATACACTTTTGTAAGAATTTTAGTAGTGTCACGAGGGTCTTTATAATTAGCCAGTCTTACTTTATCGCCTGCGGCATTATCATTTGACGAATCAATGACATTGCTATGCAAACCGAAGTATTTCCCGAAAGCATCGCTCCATTGAGCCGTTGAATCATGGATGCCATAACCGCCCCACCAGTAGACTTGACCGACTCGCTGGGCCAGTGAGAAGTTGTAGGTTGTACTGCCTCTGAAATTACAGACAAGCATATAGCCGAGACTGATGTTCTTGATTCTCTCTATGTCCATCCCTGCCGACACATTCAAATCACCACCCGTTATCCAGCCCGGATACATTTGCAGATTAGAGTCCTTCACCGAATAGAGCGCGTTCATCATTGCCAGACAATGATCCAACTGACTCGGATTACATGGTACGACATAGCTGTATTCACCCATGACATATGCCCCAGCGAGAACAGCGCAGTGTCGTCCTTCGCCATTCCAATTCACCAGATGGCTTGCTGGGAGAGCTGCAAAGTTTGGAGCATATTGCAAACCGTAGCTTCTCATCAAATCCCCCGCGACCTTCATCCAACCATCACGTGCTCTGCGAAGTGAATCCCGTACATCAACATAACTGTTGACTGCATCGGCGTCTTCAAGATCAAACGCATTTCCCCAGTTTCTCGTGAGGCTCGTATACGGACTACCATACGACCATAGGCTTGGGATAATATCCTTGAGTGGAGACATGAGAGGGAAAAGGCCGCTCGGAGCATTGTTGGTGTATCCGATAATACATTCTTCATCGCACATAACGCCGTCATATCCCATACCCTCGGCTAAGGCTTTCCAGCGTTCGGCAAGATACTCGCCGACTTTTGGGTTTCTAAAGTCCCAAGAAAAACGAGTTTGAGCATCGGTATAACCGGGCTGGAGTAATATACCCCCCGGTTGAGTAGTGACAAATCGGCCATGTCCCGTGGTATTGAAATCCTGAACACGTAGCCGCACCGAATCTGCGGGCGAGGTGTTTTTTACGCGCAGAACCAATGAATCGAAATTGTACCCCTTAGATATTGCCCAATTTTTCACGAGCAAGGAGTCTGGGGCTTGCAACACAAACAGGTCATACACGAGCGCTTTGAGGGTCGGGTTTATCGCCTTCATAGCAGTGATATTACTCAGGGCGTTGTTTCCTGAGCCAATACAAAACGCATACCTATTGGCATACCAAGTTCTCTCTGCGG
>JAWXAN010000067.1 GCA_034439475.1 Candidatus Zixiibacteriota bacterium | reverse complement strand
GTCCGCCGCGGCGGACCCGCTACAGCGGGCAGGCGTGGAGGGACGTACACCTGCCACGTAGAAACAGGAAGTGTCGGGCGGGGGCGCCTGACACCACGGAAAAGAAGTAAGATCACACCGTCCGCGGCGGCGGACAGTGGTACAAGACAATGTTTAACCCAGCTAATTCCTCGCTTATGTCATTTCGCGGCCTGACATCTGGGGCAGAAGTGCGCCGAGCGCGCGCCGATTTTCTCTCTGATAATTTTCGTCCGGCATCGCCCGCACGGTTTTCCTTCGTTATTGTACGCTTTTAGATATTTCTGGTACTGGCCGACCTGGCCGTTTACACCCGAGTAACTATCAACCGATGATCCCATTTTGGCGATAGCTCGACGCAACAGCCGCTGAATATGGCTATGAAGTTCAGTGAGTTTTTTTGTAGATATGCTATTGGTCAATCTTTGTGGATGGAGGCGCGAGGCATAGAGGGCTTCATCGGCATAGATATTCCCCACCCCGGCAATAAAACTCTGGTCGAGAAGGGCCGCTTTGAGCATTCGAGAGCGGGAGCGGCACAAAGTTACAAAATCTTGTGCGCCAAATTCGAGCGGCTCAGGGCCGAGTTCTTTCAGGCCGGGCTGTTCCAAGATTTCACTCGAGGAAAACAGGCGGAGCCGTCCGAATCGTCGGTAGTCATTAAATCGTAAATGCGTTCCTGATTTAGGGGATGAGGTAAAATCGAAGACTACAAGGTCATGTTTTTCAAGCGGCTCAATGAGACTCCTGAGCGTGAAATGCCCGGTCATTTTGAGGTGAACCCATAATGTCAGCCCGCCGGAAAGCGAGATGAGGATATTTTTGCCTCGCCGCGCCACGCTTTGGATAGCGCGACCTTCGAGAGATTCGACAAAAGTTTTCGGATGTAACGACTGGCCGACCACAATCGATGCCGCTGGGGCGTTTACCCGTACGATCTGTATTGTCTCTCCAACAACCGTTTCGCGCAATCCGCGCACGACCGTTTCTACTTCGGGGAGTTCTGGCATATCATTCTCACTTTAGAGAAAACAATTGTATGAGAGAAGTGTTCTGTCGAGTTTCAGTCCACAATAATGCGCGGCGTCTGGGACGAAAGCCGGGCGAGCAGTTCATAATTGATGGTTCCAGCAAGCCCCGCAAGGGTCTCGGCAGTTATGCGCTCTTTTTTGTCCACCCCGATTAGGGTCACCTCATCGAAAAGTTTGACACCGGCAATTTCAGTCACATCGACCATGAGCAAATTCATGCAAACCCTCCCTCGCACCGGCGCGCGTTTACCCTTTATCAAAACGTAGGCATGGTTTGACAACTCGCGAGGATAGCCATCGTAATAGCCAATTGGCAGAACGGCAAGTTTAGTTGGCGCAGTTGTGCGATAGGTACAGCCATAGCCGACAAAACTGTCGGTTGGCACATTCTTAATTTGCCCGATACGTGTTTTCCATGAAAGGGTCGGTTTGAAGGTATCGCCACTGCCGCCTTCGAGTTTGTAGCTCAGATATGTTTCTTTCGAGGGCCAGTGTCCGTAAGCCGAGATTCCGGGCCGTACAAGATCGAATCGAGTTTTCTCAAACAAGATTAGCGCCGCCGAAGATGCCGTATGCCGGATGGTTGGTTCGATTCCAAGCCGTGTCATCGATTTGACCATTCGCTCAAAATTATCAAGCTGGTATTGGGCGTATTCATGGCTGGTAGTGTCCTCGATATTGGCAAAATGCGTCGATGCCCCGTACGGTTTTTTGAGGTATGGATATTTCTTGTAAAGCGCTGCAAATGCCGGAAGTTCTTTATCGGTTATGCCGAGTCGATTTGTGCCGGTCTCGAGCTTGACATGAGTGAGAACATGGCGCTTCAATTTATTGGAGAGTTTGCCAAGGGCCTCAAGTGTTTCCGCGCTGAAGAGAACGGGTTCGAGGTTGAGAATAAAGATCGCGGGAAGATTGTCATGAGCGACAGGCCCAAGGATCATTATTTTTTTCTTCCAGCCGGATTCGCGAGCGACTAAGGCTTCATCTATGGAATGGATGGCAAGATACTCGATATTCTTTTTTTTAGAGAGGATTGAGACAATTTCAGGCAGACCATGGCCATAGGCATTGGCCTTCACTGAGACAGCTATCATCCGCCCGCCGGCCATTTTAGTTAAGGCGGCCAGATTTGTCGAAAATGCGGAACGCGAGAGTTCTATCCAATTTAATAATTGCTGGCTGACCATAAGGTGGATACATACTGCCAAAATAATTGTTCGACAAGGAAAAGTTTACGGGGGGGGATATGTTACCCGTGGCTGGTGTACGTCTCGTCTCGCCACGCCTGCCCGCTGTGGCGGGGCGGAGTTGAAAGCCCCGTGCACCAGCTCTTGAACTGATGACTTCCTGCGGGGTGTCTCCGTTCCACACCAAATTTCAGTAACCTGATTATTCTCACACTGGGCATGTAAAAACCCACCCGTTGGGTGGGCTACGGGAAAAAAAGATCACACCGTCCCGACGAACGTCGGGAGTGTGGTACAAGAAAATATAACAGACGTACCCTAAGTAAGTCATCGTGAGAAGCGGTTTCTGAGGCATGACCCTCCGCAGGGATCCTGACCTACCATATGGAACTACAAGAGAAGATAAGATGTCGAGACCTAAGAAGCTATTGACCTACCAATATTGCCTGACAGAACATTAAAATCTTCTTGTTGAGACCGGCACTTGTTCCGTTTATTCCGAAATGGTTACCTACGAAGAATTCACACAACGTCTCAGCCAAATCAAGGCCAATATCGCCGGGGCATGTACTGTCTCCGGCCGCTCAGCGGATGACGTCACCATTGTCGCAGTCACAAAAACTTTTCCAGCGTCGGCAATTGCAATGGCTGTCGATGCCGGCCTAACTAATATCGGCGAGAGCAAAGTCCAGGAAGCCGAGCCAAAAATCCAGGAACTCGGTCCGATAGCTCGCTTTCATTTAATTGGCCATCTCCAGAGCAATAAAGCCAAAAAAGCTGTGCAAATTTTTGATATGGTTCAATCAGTCGATTCGATCCGCTTAGCCGAAGAGATAAACCGCCGCGCCGGTGAAGTGGGTAAGAGAATCGATTGCCTTATTGAGATCAACTCCTCGGGTGAAGCGCAGAAATACGGGATGTCACCGGAAGAAACAGAGCGTTGTATTGAAACGATATCAAAACTTCCGAATATCATGCTTCGCGGTCTGATGACTATCGGGCCATTGAGTGATGATGTCAACCTCATCCGCTCAGCTTTCAACCTCACCTCCTCGCTCTTTGCGCATGGAAAAGAGCAGGCAGGCAGTCGGTTCGACACCCTGTCCATGGGAATGAGCGGCGATTATCAGATCGCAATTGAGGAAGGCTCGACGATGATCCGGCTTGGCTCGATCTTGTTTGGGTCTCGGATAAAAGCCTGAATTGTTTGCTATCTGGTTTAAGTTCATCGTCTTACCAAGCGACCAGAGATTTTAAGATATTGGTGCAGGCGGCTTTTTTCTGACTTTCACCGACTAAAATTTTTCAGCAACCAGTCGATATATCTAAGAGAGCCGCAGGCATAAGCCATCAGCTTTATAAAAGTCGAGTGGCTGAAACGACCGCAACCAGTATGAGAGTGCAATGAGCTTATCCCCTAACGACATACGCAACTATTCTTTTTCCACCCAGATGCGGGGCTACGAAAAAGAGGCAGTAGACAGCTTCATGGAGCAAACGGCTCAATCACTTGAGCTGGCCAAGCAGGAAAATCTCAGGCTCACAATGGAAATTGACGGATTGAGAGCGCAAGTACAGAGCCTCAAACAATTCGAAGACACGATTAAAAATGCCGCAATTGATGCCCGTCGCAATGCGGATTCTACTATCGCATCAGCCAAGGCCGAGGCATTGCAAATAATTGAGAAGGCAAAAGCAGGCGCTAATGAAATGTCCAGTGGCAGCGCTACTCGCATTCAGGAGATAGAAAGCCAGCTTATGAAACTTGAGCTGACCAGAAAATCATATTTGAGCAAACTCAAAGGAATGATTCTTTCTCATCTCGAATTGGTCAATGAAGTTTCCGGCAATGAAGCGCCGGTTGGGGCCATGAAACCAATGGTCCCTTCAACTCCGCCAAAACCTGCATCGTTATTGGCTCAAGCTCCGGTGCAAAAACTACGTCCGCCGGTTCGAACCACGAAGTCTATTGAAACGCAAGGTATTTCCATTCAGGCTCAGGCAAAAAAGCAGCCGCTGCGTGAAGATCAAATAGAAGTGACGGACTCGACCGATATCACCCGAGAAAGTATTGAAACGGTTGGAAGTCAGCCCAACAAAGTTGTGCCGACAAAAATCGAGGAAGCCAATGCTCCTGACCCAATAATCGGGGCGGCTATTTTCGATACCCACACAACTCCAGCCGAACCGCTTGAGGGTAAAATCACGCAGGACAGAGTGTTCGGAAGTTCAAAAATGCCCCTGGTGGATCCAGAGTTAGCCGAGGCCTTGGAGCGATATCACAAAGGCACACAGGACAGAATGCGAAAAGGACCGACCGACACGCAAAAAACCAAACTTCCGGTTGGCTCGAAGGTTATGCAGCCTGCCCAAGATGATGTCCCATCCGGTTTTATCTCTCGTGCTCTCGAAGGTGAATTTGACAAATCGACAGACAGGGTTCGGGTAGCGGCCAAACCCAAGCTCGAGTCAATTGATCCGAACGCGCTAAATCTCGATCCCCCCATTAATGAAAAGCCGAAACCAAAAAGTTCGACAACACCGATGAATATTTCCGATGAGCTCGATCAGGTTGCGGCGCGATTTGATGAAGAGATGACCAAAGCCGACAAGAATTAGTTCCCTTTTTAAATTGTTTAATGCGGCCGACTGGCGACTATTCGCCGGTCGGTTTTTTTATTGTGAAAGCACCTGCGCGCCATGTAATCATAGCATATATTCAAAAGCTAAGTTATGAACGAAGAGAACTAAGAGGAGTTTTTTGAAATGGCAATGGATACGAACACAAGCTTGACCGACATGCACAAAATGATCGACGAAGCAACGAGCTATATAAAAAGTAAAGTCACCCTTACACCGACGATAGGCATCATATTAGGCACGGGACTTGGATCGTTAGTCGATGGCATCCAGATGACGGGCACAGTCGACTATGATAAAATCCCCCACTTCCCTGTGTCGACAGTAGAGTCCCATGCCGGACGGCTTTTGTTCGGGACACTGCGTGGTAAAGCAGTTGTCTGTATGCAGGGGCGGTTTCATTTTTACGAAGGCTATACTATGAAGCAGATCGCCTTTCCTGTTCGGGTGATGAAAAAACTTGGCATGGAAACGCTCATTGTCTCCAATGCCGCCGGAGGGATGAATCCCAATTTCAAAGCCGGAGATATTATGCTCATCAAAGACCATATCAATTTTTTTCCCGGCAATCCGCTTATAGGCCCGAACGACAGCGCGATGGGCGACCGGTTTCCTGATATGTACGAAGTCTACAATTTCAAATACCAGGAATTGGCCAAACAAGTGGCAATCGAGCAAAAGTTGCGCCTTCAGGAAGGGACGTATGTCGGGCTCACCGGCCCATGTCTTGAGACGGCGGCCGAGTACCGCATGTTTCGCGGATTCGGCGCTGATGCAGTTGGCATGTCGACCGTGCCTGAGGTGTTGACCGCGCATCACCAGAAGAACCGCATTTTGGCTTTTTCGATTATTACCGATATGGGGCTTGCGGATAATATGCACAAGTGCTCCCTTGATGATGTTATCGGCACCGCCACCCGCACAGAACCGAAGTTACGGGATCTGATTGCTGGGTGTGTGGAGCGGATGTAGAATACAAGAAATTGTAAGTTCCGTAACGCCTATTTGGCAGCAAGTAGCTATCGCATTTATTCCAGGAATTCTTACTTTTTTTGGGATTCTTCTCAGCTCATTTCTTCTTTACAAACACAACCAAAATTCATTAAAGGAGACAATAGGTATACAAAAGATGTATCATGAGCATCAAGTCGAAGAACTCCGTTCCGAGTTTGATAGATGGAAGAAAGAACAAGAGCACGTAATCGCAATGCAAATATTGCCGAAATGTTTAGAAACGATCGCGCTGGTTCCTGTTCATCTTCAATCCATCAATAATTTGCTCGACAAGGCAATTGATTCTAAATCAACTGATCAGGAGCTGAACAAAAAAACTGCAGACGAGATCACATCAGAGTTAGAAACACTTCGGACATGGTTTGACTCAAACTGCTTATATCTTCCCCGTCAGATACGTAAAGGATTTATTGGACTTCTAAATATTACCGGCACGCACACACATAACACACTTATCCCGACCGATATGCCTCTTCCTATAGATGTATGGAGCAGTCTTCTTGACAAATCTAAGCAAATGCAGGAGGTTCTTAACCTCATTAGTGAACGATATAACATCGTTGATCGGTTAATTGATGACGGAACTGAAAAACAATAACTTACGGCTCAAATCTTGTACCACACCGCTTGCGGTGTGATCTTCTTTTCAAAGTGGAGATGAATTCTCCCTACAAATGTCGGGACTGGAATGACATTGAAGGTGAATTGACAAAGACGACTGAATAACGTTATGAACAAACCCCAAAAGAATAATTCCTCGCGCGCCCTATCCGACCTTGTCTCGGTCGGACCGGCAACCATCAAAGACCTCCACCTGCTCGGTATCACCAAAGTCAGCCAGCTCAAAAAAAGAAACGCCGAAAAGCTGTATCATAAACTCTGTGAAATCTCCGACGCCAAACATGACATCTGTGCCTTGGATGTTTTACGCGCCGCTATCGAGCAGGCAAATGATCCAAACTTGCCGGTCGAAAAATGCCAATGGCATTACTGATCGCACGTTCGCAAGAATGTGTAGCCGATGGCTCTCGGTATTGATGCCTATAAGATGTTCGATGAGCGGCGTCCGGGCTGGATCAAAATGGAGCCATTGCCGACTTGGTCAGAAAGAAAGCAGGAGAGAGAAACAGTCTCGCGGTAGGCGGAGTGTGGTTCAAGATTCAAAGCCAATATACCCGGCACTGTCTTTGCGAGGAGTGACTTTTTAAAGTCACAATACGGCAATCTCATATTCGATTTGTCTGTGCAGTCAGTCCGTGTCGGCGGATGCCTGACTGTCTTGACAATTCCGTAGGGGCAACCCCCTGTGGTTGCCCTTTAATATCAGGGCAGGCACGGGGACCTGCCCCTACAAAATCATCAATTAATCCTATTGACTGTCTAAATCGTGTCGGGCAGTGACGCCCGACACCACTTACCCCTTCGTCCGCCGAAGGAGGCCGCCCTACTAATATCGAAATTACCCCCCACACGACTCACCCCTTGATTTTATCGTATAAGCTATCGATATTATACCAACGCACGATTCTTATACTGAAAGGATATTTATGCCTACTGACATTGCCACAAAACCAAATACCATCCCGCAACGACATGATGTTAACGCAGAACACACATGGAAGCTCACCGATATATACCCAAACGACGAGTCATGGGAAGCAGATTATAAGAAAGTCCAGTCATTAATCGAAGAGGCCAAAACGTACAACGGCCGGCTTGGAAAGTTAGCCAAAACTCTCTATGCCTGTCTTGAGGCGCGAAGCGATATCTCGATCATCATGATGAACCTTTACCAGTATGCTTATCTGAGCAAAGATGTTGATAACCGGGTCTCCAAATATCAGGCGATGACTCAACGGGGGATGATGCTCTCGGCCCAAGCCGGGGCCGCCTTTTCATTTATCGAGCCGGAATTGCTTAAGCTCGATGAGAAAAAACTTCGCGCCCTCGCCGCGAAGTTTCCCCGGACAGATTATTACGATTTCTATATCGAAGAGCTTATCCGGAGCAAAGCCCATGTCCGTTCCGAGGAAGTCGAAGAGCTTCTGGCGATGTCATCGGTTGTTGCCCGCGGGCCGGACACGATTTTCTCTATGTTTGACGATGCCGATATTAAATATCCTTCGATAATCGACGAAGACAGCAATGAGATAAAGCTCACCAAACAGCGCTACGCTAAACTTATAGAATCAAAGGATAGACGTGTGCGTAAGGAATCACACGAGGCCTTTTACGCCCCATACAAAGAACATGTGAATACCCTCGGCGCGTCGCTTGCCTCCTCGGTCAATAAAGATGTCTTCTATACTAAAGCTCGGCGGTTCAATACCTGTCTTGAGCGTGCCCTTGATGGAGATAATATTCCCCTTTCGGTATATCATTCTCTTTTGGACACAACCGAGTCAAACCTTGCGGGACTGCATGACTACGTGCGGCTTCGCAAAAAAATTCTCAAACTCGATGAAATATATCCCTACGACATGGTCTGTCCGCTATTTCCGGATATGGAGCGGCAAACCCCGTATGCGGAGGCAGTGCGACAAGTAATCGAGGCCTCAAAGCCGCTGGGTGAGAAGTATGTGAGTTCGTTATCAAAGGCATTTTCAACGCGATGGGTTGATGTATTTGAAACCGAAGGCAAAGGCGGCGGGGCGTATAGCTGGGGAAATTATTCGACCCATCCGTTTGTCCTGATGAATTACAACGACACAACCGATTCGATGTTTACTCTCGCCCATGAGATGGGACATGCCATGCACAGCGCGCTGGCCAATGCCGCACAGCCATATCCCAAAGCGCACTACTCGATTTTTGTGGCCGAGGTCGCTTCTACGCTTAACGAGGGTCTGCTGATGCAACTCATGCTCAAAGGGACTGACAACCCGAAGGAGAAACTCTCGCTCTTAAACAGATATATTGATATGACTATGGGGACATTCTTCAACCAGATCATGTATGCCCGCTTTGAACTCATGATTCATTCCGAAGTCGAAAAGGGGGGCGCTCTTTCGCCTGACATTATGAGCGAGATGTACCGCAACCTGACCCAGCAGTATTTTGGACCGGATTTGGTTGTCGATGAATTTGCGCCGCTTAAATGGTGCCGCATTCCGCATTTCTATAATATGTATTATGTCTATCAGTATTCGACATCGTATGCGGCATCGCAGGCAATACTAACCAAATTCATAAACGGCGAAAAAGGGATCATAGACAAATATCTTGAGATGCTCAGTTCTGGCGGCAAAGACCATCCGATAGAACTGTTAAAAATCTGCGGAATAGATATGGCCACACCCGATCCGGTAAGAGCCACGCTCAATCTGTTTAAAACCCAGGTAGCAGAAATGGAGAAACTTGCCCTATGACGAACGGCGCAACTGTTGCCGCGCATGCCCATGCGATTGCCAACGCAATCAAAGCGATGGGCGCAATTGTCAAAGTTGAACCGGCTGAGTTTCAGAAGATTCTGAACAAGGTCGACATGCCAGTGGTGATTACGGCTACCTCATGGCAGTTTGGCACGAAGTATAAATACATGACAAGCTACAAGGGGTTCATCTTTTACACGAAGACATCTGCGCCGATGTCACTGGGCGGCAAGATAGAAGTTATCGCCGCGCAGTCGATCTGGTCCCCGCAGTAGCGGGGGTAGCATATTCAGTCCGAAACTCTTGCGGCATATTATTTTTTCTTCGTGCAGGCCGTCCTCCATTGGCGGATTCGAAAATCTCTGGTCTGCACCAATTTACCGTCCTGTCACAATTATATCCTTGCCCACGCAAGACCCGACGGATGAGAATATGAGATTGCCGCGTCACTCCTCGGAAGTCGCTCCTCGCAACGACGGTGTTGAGAGTTCGGCTTTGATTTTTTGTACCACACTGCTTGCGGTGTGATCTTTTCTTCGGTGCGCGACATCCGCCGCGTCGGACCGCACGAATATCAATCCTGGCTCCCGGCCTGCGCCGGGATGACATTATAGAGGGGATGACATTATGAAGGTACGGCCACCCACCGTTACCCTTTTATCTTATCAAGCGAGGCAATTACCTCGTCGAGTTGTTCGCGTTTAAAGGTCACCCCTTTTTTTGTCGGAAGCCATTCACTGCCCTCCCCAAGGAAATATATCCTGAGCGAAACCAATTGGTGGCCTTTGTATTCGCTGTCTTCGATTATGAGTTTTTCAGTCTTTGACCGTTCAAGTTCAAAGCGCATATTTTTTTTCCCTTGTCCATGTGAAACAAAAAAAAGCCGAAGTCTTTTGCAACTTCGGCTTCGGATCACATTGTTAAAAATAACTTAGAAGCGAAGTCCAACCGTCAAAGGAAGCAGATTCGAGCTTGAACCTTCGGTTAGAATAGTCAAGTAGCGCGCGGCAAGAAACAAAGTCATTGCGTCGCCGGCCTGAATATCGACACCAGCTCCGAAGTTGAAGAAAAGTTCAGTGGTTCCGTCGCCACCCGGGGCATTGAACGTTGTTCCGCCTGAAGAATAAGTGATATCGGACACGGACAAACTTGCAAATCCGAGTCCTCCGAGTATAAACGGCCGAGTCGATGTTTCGGTAGCTCCGAAACCATAGCGTCCATCAACGCCAAACATGAGTGCATTCACCGAGCCGCCGTCGAAATTGGTAATGCTCGGATCATTTTGAGTGAAGAAGTTTTCGTCGGCCGAAAATGTGTGAAACTCGATTTTAGGGACAATCTGAAACGATGGCTGGTCAGCCATGAGCGAGAATCCCATTCCTACCAATGCTTGCAGGCCCATCCCGTAAGCGTCGCCAAAATCACCAGTAGGCAGAGTTGCGCCAACACCGACATAGAAGTTCGTTTTCTTCATCGCGTCTTGCGCCTGAGTTGTCGTTGCGCCCGCCACTATCAGCAGTGCGCACACTGTTAAAATACCTTTCTTCATCGTTGAGTCCTTTCACTCTGTACGTTAGTAAATTTCATGGCCGTTGTTTAGCCACGTTCTGAATAGGTGTTTATAATAAAATGCTCAAACCGAGGCAAGCATTTAACAGGTAAAAGAATTCTAAGAAAACGTAAAATAATAATTACCACATTACCCCCGTAAACTATGATCCAAACGGCACATAGTTATCTATTGGTCAGTCCTTCGGCGAAAAACAGGCTGTCATTCACCGGATCATTTATAATTGGATTGCGGTAATATTCAACACCGGAAAAATTAACACCGATAAAAAATGCCGCTTTTCCTTTGCCGGTTATATTGAACTGTTCGGGAAGCCAGAAACCTTCGGCTGTTGGTCCATAGAGTATCGACATTTCGAGTTTACTCATCTTGAACATTGTTTTCCGTATTAGTTTCACCGGCGAGAAATCAACCCGAGCCAGCGCGAATGATTCTGCTTCGAAAAAGAAGTTTCCATTTATCAGCGAGTCATCGAAATCCTTCGCCTTCACAGAGAAATGATGGCACAAGTAACGGTCATTGACATTTTCGACAAGACCTTCGTATGTAATATCGTATAGGTCGCGGTGACTTGCGTAGAATGGGCGTAGTATGGGGAATGATACATCTTTCCCTTTTCGCCTCTCTTTGTCCTCGACCCGTTTGGCCGCGGCCTGGGTCAGTTCTTTTTCATTCTGTTCGGCGCCGTCCTTATAATATGTGACGAACCGTTCATAATATAATGCCGTGTCGGTCAAATATTTGATCAACACTTTTTTGTTGAACCGTTCTTTTTCAACAAAGATATCCGACGTCTCTTCTCCTTCAACATATTCTGTGTCGAAGGAAACATTCTGCAGTGACAGACGGGACCGTCGATCTACTTGTAAAATCCGTTCGATCAAGGCCTCGGGATCAATCCCGTTGGATTGCACAAGTATCGCGGCATGGGGTGGAAACACTCCAAAGAGAGCCAGCATGCCGATCAGGACTATATATTTCATTTTTAACTTTCTTGTATAACTACACGTTCAATCGTATCGCCAATCACTATGTTATCGACAGTTTCCATGCCGGAGATTACCTGTCCAAAGATCGTATATCGGGCATTTAGATGGGGTTGGGGGGAATGGGTTATGAAAAATTGCGACCCGCCGGTGTCCTTGCCGGATGTCGCAATGCCCAAAGTCCCTCTCCGATAGAGCTTTGCGGAATATTCGCAGCGAATATAATAGCCCGGCCCGCCCCAACCATCGCCACGCGGGTCACCGCCTTGGATGACAAAATTCGGGACCACGCGATGGAATTGAAGTCCGTCATAGAAACCGTCTTTAGCAAGGGCTATGAAGTTCAAAACTGTGAGCGGCGCGGTTTCAAAGAATAACTCAAGCTCTATATCTCCTTTTGAAGTGCTTATCAGGATTCGCGGATTCTGTTTATACATCTCAACGGCTTCGACAAGCTGCTTATAGCTTATCTGTGTCTGGGGTTGTCTGACAAAAGACTGGCGGTCTTCGCTTAATTTTTCTTTGTAAACTTTCGAGGCATCTTTCCGAACGATATACTCTGGGTCAAGAGCGGCCTTAACGAGTATCTCGCGCGCAAGCGAATCTGATTCGCCGCCGAGAAAGGCCGATGTGGCATCGACAATGGCACGGCGTATATCGATATCTATTTCTTTCCCTCTATCAATGAATGCAGCAAGTTTCGGTAGGTATGTAACCAGATATCCCTCTTTCACTTTATCAATAGCCAGGCTGACAACCACCATGTCTGGATCGTCAAGAGCTTTTGAGAGGTAAAAATCGATATTTGCTGAATCTATATCTGTCAATGCGCCGAAGGCCGCGGCCCGGACGATTGGATCCTCGTCGGTAAACAGTACCGTCAGACGGGGTATAACTCCGCTTCCGCCAATAAGGGCGTATGCTGTCGCGCAGCCTGCTTTGAGCCGCGCCGGAGATTCGCCTCTAATCAGGGAGTCAATTATTCCCACCGTTCTGTCACCTTCAATCGAGGCCAGATACTGAACCGAAGCATTGATTACATTGATACTCGGCGAGCCGAGAAATATCGTACGGACTAACTCGACGGCATCATTTCTTCCAAGCGCCTGCAGGGCGGAAATCAACTCAACCTGCAGTTTTTCGTCATCTTCGCGGCTAAGCTTGCCTGCGAGACGCGGCGCCGACATTGGTTGATTTCGTGCTTTGAGTGCCGCCACAGCTTGCGCGGCGACATTATGATCCCGGTCATTGAGGGCGATCTCAAGATACCGTTCGGCATCCGGGGACGTCGATTTACTCATACCCCGCACTGCCAGACCTCGAAGATAAGGATCTGAGTCGGCCAGATAATTTATAAACACCGGTGTGCCTTCATCGAGCCCGAATCGAGCAAGGGTAAATAGTGCGGCCTCTTTGGTGAGGCTGTCCGGCTCCATTGTGTACATTGAGGCAAGTACCTTGGCCTGCTCTTTGGCGTTGGCATAAAAGAGCGCATAACAGGCTTCTTCCCGCACATCGGCTGATATATGACCGAGAAAATTGATTAGCTCGGCATTGACATCGGCCTTGCTGCTGTCAGACAGTCGTCCCGCCGAGACGACAGCCGAGGCAGCAATCGCAGCCGGCAAGTCATGCGCGGCTTCGAGCAGACGCCAGGCATACGCCGTATCGCCGGTCAACCCCATCGCGAAGGCGGCGGTCGCGGCAACATCGATCGATTCGTCTTTTAGTTTTTGAAATAAGAGTTCGGCGCTTTTATCTGAGCCGATACGTCCGATTGCGAGCGCAGCCCGAGCGCGAATTTCATCGGAATCGTCATCAAGATAGCCGGTCAAAGTATTATTAATCTGTCGAAGGTCTTCCTGGTGAATAATATCGGCCAGCTTTTCCGGGCGGCTCTTCCCTTTATAGGTCTCATAGAGGAAGTATGCACAGACGAGCAAGACGACAACTGCCAAGGCAGTGAGAATTTTTTTCACAGTCGGGTTCATATCGAGGGGGGAATTTATGGATTAAGTCCAAAGGCGTCAATACATTTGACGTGCTTAGGGTATGAATTGACGGTTGGTCAAATACCAGTTTCCTTACGTAAAACAGACCTAAGCAACTGAGATACTCGAACGACACCCCAAAAAAAATCCCCGGTGGTTAGCCGGGGCTTGGTCTAACAAAACTGTGCTGTCAGTTCTGTATTAATGTCATTATATGCATAAAGCAAAAAGTATGCCTGCACCTGAATAAAGCCGCCAGTCTATGTACGTGTATAGCAGAAGCTTAAAACCTGTCATTCGCCGACAGGTCGAGTTACAGCTGTTACTATGCAAAGCTGTTCAGTTTTTGACCAGTTAGTTGGCTTGCTATTCTGTAATTTTATGTGTGTCGCCTTTTGCGGCAGCTAGCCGTCAAATACCCTATGGCTTTGGGGCGAATTTCTTCGCCGCCCGCTCGAAGGCCGGGTGGGTCATCTCTTTCAATTTCTTATCTAAAGCCGAGATCTCTTTCTCTGACAGCGAATAGAGTTTATTGGGAAACTCGCCGGAAGCAATCTCGGAATAGACCGCCTGCATTTTCTTTTTGATACTCTTATCAATTATCCACGGCCCGTTCACATACGAGCCATACCGCGCGGCCACCGAAATCCGTTTGAACATCCCTTCGATGCCATACCGTTTTATCAAGGCAATAATCAGATCCAACTGGTAGGCAACCTCAAGATAGGCATGGTCGGCTTTGATGCCGGCTTCGACAAGAACCTCAAATCCATTCTTTACAAGCAAGGCCAATCCCCCACACAGCACAGCCTGCTCGCCAAAAAGGTCTCCCACGGCTTCGGTCACGAATGTTGTTTTGATCAGACGGCTCTTCACAAAGCCCATTGCCCCAGCGAGTTCAATGACCGTCTTAGCCGCCTTGCCGGAATAGTTCTGATGCACCGCGTAGAAAGCCGATATTGATTTGTCAGTCAGATACTTCTCCCGTACCGCCATTCCCGGGGCATGCGGCGCGATGAGAATGACATCACTTTTCTGCGGCGGAACCACAAAACCGAAGTGAATCGAGGTCCCATGCAAAAAAACCAGGGTCGCAGAAGCCTTGAGATTGGCTTTGATTTCCTTTTCATACACCCGTCCGTGCTGGTGATCGGGCAGGGCAAAGATAAGGATATCGCTCTCGGATGCGGCTTCAGAAACAGATCCAATCGCTTTGAAACCGTCACGTTTAGCAATAACCGCGCTTTTTGATTTGGCGCGAAGTCCCAGCCGTACACTAAAGCCCGAATCCCGAAGATTCAGCGCTATCGCCCGCCCTTGCGAGCCATATCCAAGCATGCCAACTGTTTTTTTCGCTTTATTTTTTGGACTCATCGCCGTAATATATTTTATTGATGTCACATTTCCAACCTACCTTATCGGGCGTATGCCTCCAATGAGATTATGACAGTCGCACAGACAAGTCTTCGTGAACTAATAAAAGTCGCCCTGAAAGAAGATATAGGACGCGGCGACCTGACTTCGTTGGCTACCCTTGAACCGAACCCGGCCAAAGCGACAATCACGGCCAAATCCGATGGCGTTCTTTCTGGCACTATCCCCGCGTTAATGGTCTTCGAGACGGTCGATTCAGCAAATACCGTCAAGTTTAACATCCGGGACGGCGCGCACTTCAGACATGGGGAGGTAATTTGCGAAATCGACGGCTTTAACCAAACTATCCTCGCCTCAGAACGTGTTGCACTTAATTTTTTGGGACATTTGAGCGGTATCGCCACCCTCACCCATCAATTCGCAGAGAAAATCAGGGCGTCTCGCTCCCAAATCCTTGACACTCGAAAGACCACGCCCAGCCTCCGGGCGCTCGAAAAAGCGGCGGTTGTTCATGGCGGAGGCTTCAATCATCGTTTCGGATTATTCGATATGATGCTGATAAAGGATAACCATATCGCCGCCGCTGGTTCGATCAAATCCGCAGTCGCACGGGCCAGAGAGTTTATGAATACATCTGATTTCCGGTTGCAGTTTGACCTCGAAGCCGCTCGTGTGCTTATCGAAGTCGAAATTGAAAACGAATTGCAGCTTGCTGAAGCCATCGATGCCGGTGTCGATCGGCTGCTGCTTGACAATCAAACACCGGCCTCGCTCTGTCGGCTGGTCCAGCTGGCGAGAAGACTAAATCCTGCGGTCGAGCTTGAGGCGTCAGGAAATGTGAGTCTTCAGAACATCGAATTAATAGCGGCATCGGGGGTGGACTATATTTCAATCGGTTCTATCACCCACTCGGCGCCGTCATCGGATTTTTCGTTGAAAATTATCGGATGAATGCCCTCAAACCGGACATTGATATTATTGCCGACAGCCTGCTTGCGATAATCCGTAAAAGGCCAGGCGCGGCTTATCAGTTCGACGCACTATGTAAAAATCTCGATATTGATCATGACGTACTCAGTGACGCCCTCCAGAAACTGGCGTCATGGGACTATAAGATCAGCGTCCGTAAAAGCGAGGGTGTGACTTTTCTCGACGCTCCGGATTCATTGACAGCAACCGAGATAACATATAATCTCAAGACGTCGTTTGTCGGCCGGACATGCCATTCCTATCGCACAGTGAAATCAACTAATGACCTTGCCTCGCAAATCGCAGAATCGGGGTCGCCTGCCAGCGAAGGCACAATTATCACTTCCGAAGAACAAACCAAAGGGCGAGGGCGGCTTGGACGGTCATGGCATTCGCCATTCGGAACAGGCATTTATCTTTCGATAATTCTCAAACCTCGTTTCGCCCCGGAACGCGCGCCGGGAATTTCTATAATGACCGCGCTCGCGCTGGCCAAAACCCTCGAGCCATATTCACCTGGGGATATCCAAATAAAATGGCCCAATGATGTTTTGATAAACGGCAAGAAAACCGCTGGTATTCTCACTGAGCTTTCCGCCGAGAGAAATAAGATTAATTGCCTTGTTGTGGGCGTGGGGATAAATGTCAATCAGGGGGTGGAAAACTTTCCCGAAGAACTCCGCAACAGCGCGACCTCGCTGAGAAGAGCCTTAAAACATAAAGTCCGGCGTGTGCCTCTGCTTCAATCATTTCTTGTACACTTCGAAAAAGAATATCTGATCTATCAAAAACATGATCTGACTAAATCCCACGCGCGTCTCAAAAGATACTCTTCGCTGTTGGGACATGATGTCAAGATTCTTTCGGGTAGCCATATTACAAGCGGGAAGGCGATTGATATTGATTCACGCGGCTGTCTGATATTGAAGCAGACTGATGGCACACGGGTAGCCATCTCCGCTGGCGAAGTGAGCGTAGTGAAAGAATGAGAGAAAAGAGTATTGGTTGACGTTAAACACTCGCCTCGTCGTTGCGACCCCGATTCATATTGTGGCGTGACAATCTCATATTCGTTTTCTTTTCGTCTTGTAGCGCGGGTCATTCTTATGCCCCGCGAGCCTGATATTTTCTTCTAGTAATGAATAAGCCCTCACCCTGCCTTATCCCAGGGGTAGAGGGTAATAACGAATCGTAAAGCTGTCGCGTACAAAGAGAAAAGGGCAGGCACGGGGACCTGTCCCTACAAATCCCGACCTATCATAGCAATGCCAGACGTTCGATATTTCGCGGATATTCTGTCGGAGGCAACCACACGGGGTTGCCCTCTTTTCATAGAGCCCGGCCTCTGAGCTTGACCACGTCCCCTACTTGTCGTATTTTCCTCGTGCGCCATGATTGTATATACGCTTGATAAGCATCGCCTCCAAAAGCATTTCCGTAAAGACCCAATTCTCTTTGCCTATCATCTGGGCGATCTCGATGATATGCATTTCGACCGATGTCAATGGGCGGCCATTTACGGAGACTCACGCTATATCAAAGACCTCATACTTATCTATGCCAGCGACACGGCTACGACGGTAATGGCATTTGGCCTCACTGAGGAAATGACGATCGCTCTTGAAGAAATCCGCGACCTTCTGCCTTCCCGCTTTTACTGCCACTATAATAATGCGCAGTACAAAGATATATTGAGCGGGCTGTATACCGAAAGGCCGCTTGGCAAACATTTCAAGATGACGCCGGCACAGTTTCTTCCTGATACATCATCCGAGTACCGAGATGCGATTGTTCGGCTGACACCGGCGAATGTCGATGAACTGGTTGAATTTTACCAACTTGCCTATCCCGACGGATATTTCGACCCGCGCATGCTGGAGACTGGCAAATATTTCGGTTATCGTGAAAGCGAACGGATTGTGGCCGCGGCAGGAGTCCATGTCTATTCACACGAGTATAATGCCGCAGTCATCGGAAGTGTCGCAGTCGATCCGGGCTTTCGCGGACACGGGCTGGCGACAGCAGTAACCTCGGCGCTCACACAGGAATTAGTGGATGAAGGCAAACTTGTGATGTTAAATGTCAAAGCCGACAATCAGGCAGCGATTAGGGCATACGAGAAACTTGGGTTTGTAAAGAGCCATGAATATTACGAAGGAATCTTCGAGCGAAAAGTATAGACATGAGTTTGACTGCATGGAGTTACGCATCGGCAGCCATACATAAACCGCGCAGTGCCTGACCAGCGAGCCAACTTGTTGTCCAAGCGCTTTGGAAATTAAAACCGCCGGTAACACCGTCGATATCAAGAATCTCTCCTGCGAAAAATAATCCGGGATAAATCCTGCTTTGCATAGTCCTGAAGTCGACTTCTTTGAGCGCGACACCGCCGCAGGTAACAAATTCCTCTTTGAAAATGCCCCGTCCGGAGACAGCGAGTTTCGAGGCAGTAAGTTCCTGCGCGATTACCGACATTTGCTTTTTGGTAATATTGGCCCAGGTCATTTCGGCGTCAATGCCTTGGAGCTCTATCAGCCGAGCCCAGAATCGTTTGGGAATATCAACAGGAGAATTGGCCGAAATAGTTCGTTTCGAGAACTTTTCTTTGAACACCGAGATTTTGGTTAGCGCAGAAGCTTCGGTTTCGCTATCACACCAATTTACAAAGAGCGCGGCCTGATATGAGGCATCGTGGAGTTCGCGCGCGGCCCATGCCGAAAGCTTCAATACCGCCGGACCGCTGAGCCCCCAGTGGGTGATAAGTATGGGTCCGCTTTGGGTAAATGGTTTGTGCTTGTCTATTTCAAGACGAGCTGTGCTGTCAGGAAAACTGACTCCGGCAAGGTCTTGTACACGCGGGTCTTTTATCTTGAAGGTAAAGAGTGATGGTACCGGCGGGATAATAGTGTGGCCGAGGCTTTCGGCGAGTTTTGTTCCGTAGGGAGAACTCCCGGTGGTCAGCAGAACAAAATCAAAGCGCACTGTCTCACCGCTCAGCGTCTCTAATTCAAAATGTGTATGGTCATTTTCATCGGATACATTTTGAATAGTCGTTATTTTTGTGCGAAGTCTTGTATTGACTCCCGCGTGCTCCGCGCTCTGTTGCAGACACTCTATTATTGTCTCGGAGCGGTCGGTGATCGGAAACATACGGCCATCGGATTCAGTTTTGAGTTTCACGCCACGGCTTTCAAACCACTCTATCGTGTCTTTTGGCTGGAAGCGGGTAAAGGAGCCGCGAAGCTCATTGCTACCGCGCGGATATTTTTCAATTAATTCAGACGGTTCAAAGCAGGCATGAGTGACATTGCACCGTCCGCCGCCTGAAATGCGGACTTTGTTGAGCGGATCATTGGTGGACTCGAAGAGAGTAACTGTGGCGTTTGGATTATTTTCAGTGGCCGCAATTGCGCCAAAATATCCTGCCGCCCCTCCGCCTATGACTGCGATTGATTTCATAGTGGGACAAGAAGAAGAGATTATTCGAATAAAGCAAGACGGAAGACAAGAAGGTCGATCAGGCTAAAAGATTTTCGTTGATAGGGATGTGAGCTTTCAAGGAATACCGGCCTTGAATCTTGTACCACACTCCCGATAAATATCGGGACGGTATGATCTTACTGTGGGTGCAGGCCAGAGACGGCCTGCACGAAAATGTATGATATTCGTGGCTGGTGTGCATCTTCGTGCACCAGCCTTTTCATGCGGGCAAACCCATCTGCCCTACTGATCAGAAAAATATAGCTCCATAAAAAAGCAACCGCCGACTTGGTGAAAGTCAGCGGTTGCGGCTGAAATGATAGGTTGGGATTTGTCAGGTTTCAAAAAAACTTCGTTCTCTATTCCCTGCTTTCCTCAGCTTTTATACGGCATGATGTTTTTAGAGTTTCATTTTTATCATAAAAACTTAATACTAACATCGATTTGAGCAAAACTTTGTTGCTTGCGCTTGAATTACATTCTACTATTTTCAGTAGTTATTAACGAAACGGGACATGCAAGCCGATGTCAAGAAACTAGTTATATGGTGTTGAAGGATTTATATGGATTACGCAAAACGAACTAAGATATCCCAAATTCTCATAAGTGAAATGCTCCCGATAAACAGCAGCCTTATTATTTTGGGCTGGGTGCGAACTGTTCGCATAAGTAAAGAGGTCGCTTTCATTGAAATAAACGACGGCTCATCTATGAAAAACATTCAAGCGGTCATTACTAACCCGACGGCGTTTCCTGTGTTGGATAAAATCCTGACTGGGGCAGCAATTAGAGTCAAAGGAACATTGGTCGCTTCGCAGGGGCAGGGACAAAAATATGAAGTGGTAGTCTCTGAAATTGATCTAATCGGCGAAGCCGATGCGACATTTCCACTGCAAAAAAAACGCCATTCAATGGAATTCCTTCGCGACATCGCCCACCTTCGTCCACGCACGAATACCTTTGGAGCGGTTAATCGCATTCGCTCCAAACTCGCGTACGCGGTTCATCAGTATTATCAGGAGCGCGGATTTTATTATGTCCACACACCGATAATTTCATCGTCGGACTGCGAAGGGGCGGGAAATCTTTTCCGCGTCTCAAGTTTTGATCCCAACAAAATCCCCCGCAAAGACGGCGGTATCGATTGGGAGTCGGACTTTTTTGCTGCAGAAACATACCTCACTGTCTCCGGACAACTCGAGGGAGAATTACTGGCAACTGCGCTCGGCGATATTTACACCTTTGGTCCGACTTTTCGAGCCGAGAACTCCAACACAAGCCGGCATGCGGCTGAGTTTTGGATGATAGAACCGGAAATGGCATGGGCCGAGTTGACCGATAATATGGATTTGGCAGAAGACTTCCTCAAATTTCTGCTTCGCTACGCATTGGAAAAATGCGCCGATGAAATGGAATTTTTTGGGACATGGGTTGACAAAGAAGTGCGTCAGACACTCGAAGCCGTGATCAATGCCGAGTTCGAACGGTGTTCGTATACCGAGGCCATCCGACTGCTTGAGCAATCCAAAGAGCCTTTTGATTATCCGGTTAAATGGGGACTGGACATGCAGTCGGAGCATGAGCGCTACCTTACAGAGAAAGTGTTCAAGAAACCTGTTATCGTCTTTGATTATCCCGAAGAGATAAAGGCATTTTATATGCGGATGAACGAAGACGGCAAAACTGTCCGCGCGATGGATGTTTTGGTCCCAAAAGTCGGCGAGATTATCGGCGGCTCACAGCGCGAAGAACGCCTCGACTATCTTGTGGCGCGGATGAAAAAGCATGGCATCAATGATGTCGAGAATTATTACTGGTATTTGGATATTCGCAGGTATGGGAGTGTGCCGCATGCGGGATTTGGTTTGGGCTTCGAGCGTGCGCTGATGTATATCACGGGGATGGGAAATATCCGGGATGTGATTGCCTTCCCGCGTGTGCCGCGATGGGCTAAGTTTTGAGGGGAGGGGGAGGTTAAGGACGTCAGTCCGCCTCGGCGGACTGCACGACTATATACCCTGGATACCCCGCTTCCGCGGGGTATGACAATGGAGAAGATGGATCTCGGCCCGGTCATTGCGAGGCGTGGCAATCTCATGCTCGTCTGCTGCGGTGAGGTTCGTTTTATTTTTGGTGCGCGACCGAGACGTCCCACACGAAGTTCAAAGAACGAGTGTCAGGCATCCGCCCCGCCACAGCGGGCAGGCGGCGGACTGACCTACGAATATTGGAGTGACTCTTTGTAATGTCTCCCCAGAGAAAACTGGGGGCCATCTTTTCTCTATTCTGTCCCCACCGTCCCGACATTCGTCGGAACGGTGTGATCTTGTTTTTTTGGAATTGCCCCTACTTCAGCAACAGCATCTTCTTGCTGTCGTGATATGAACCGGATTGGAGCAGATAGATATAGACACCCGATGCCACCCGCTGGCCATGCCTGTTCGCGCCATTCCATTCGACTGTATGCGGCCCCGCCGTCATCTGTTCATCGACAAGTTCAATTACCATCTCGCCGAGGATATTGTACACTCTCAAAGTAACCGGAGCCGCAGAAGGAAGCGTGAAGGAAATCTGGGTTGATGGATTAAATGGATTCGGGTAATTCTGCGAGAGCGAATATTCGGCCGGGACAAGGTCGTCTGATATCAATGCCAGCGTGCCGGCTGTCGTGGCGCTGCCTGAATTAGGCCCGGTCATGCAGAAATCATCGAAATCACAATTGGATCGACTATAACCGCAGCCGACTCGTCCAGAGACAGCCGATGCAAATTTATACGAGCCAATTGTCGAGCTTCCGACTACGAGGGTTGCAAGACCGTTGGGCAAAAGTGTCACACGGATCGAGTGCCACGCAGTAGAGTTGATTGGCGACAGGACACTGAGTTGGATAGTGTTGACACCACCTACCCGCTCGACAATTCTCCAGCGGTCGTTGTAGTCGTCCCCCTCAATAAAGCGGTAGTTATTGGCGTCGATATACCCAAAGACAATTCGGGCCTTCTTATCAGTAAAATTTGTAAAGATTCGAATTTTCGAGGTTATATCACCGCTCGAATAATTTCCAAACGATGACAAAAGCACTGCATCGAGCAAGTCACTGTTCCCTTTGAGGATTCCACCAGTAGCTGACCAGGCTCCACTAACGTTTAACCAGTTGCTGATATCGCCATCGGCAAAATCATCGCACTGCTGGGGCTGGGCTGTCATGTTTATGCTAATATCGGACGGCGATGGCGCACTCAGTGAAACACCAACAACAGTGGTGTCATAGTAATTTTGCGCTGTGACTTTTACAGAATAATTTCCGCTTGGGAGATTTGTGAAAGAGAATCTTCCGGCGCTATCAGTGAGCGCGCTCTGTGGAGGATTGACCAGTGACACCGAGGCATTGACAAGCGCCAGCGAGGACAATCCGGTTACTGTTCCGGTAAGTGTCGCGGTCGGTACATCGGAAACAAAGCTCACCGTTCCAGCCGACCAACTCCCGGCAGTCGTGCCGGCATCGGTCACTTGGGTATAGACCCAGTAAGTTCCAAGCGCAAGGTCAGTTGAGTTAATCAAATACGAACCCAGGCTTGCATCGGTGTTTTGCGATGCAGTGAGCAGAATCTGATTCCCATCTAAGGTCGGTGATGAGTTCACAAAAACCGAGACCCAGCACTTGTCAGTTTCCGGATCACTGTGGCTCCAGTAGACGCGGAAATTACCGACTCCGCGGAGAATGTTAAGGTTTCCAGCCAATGGAGTTAGTGTGGTAATACTTGGTGTTTGGTTGCCGGGTGGGTCGATCGTCAAGGTATAATTTGGACTCTTCGCCCCGTTGTAGCCATAGATGCGAAGGACATACATCCCTTTGGCCCGGCCATTCAGGCTTATCGTTTCGGTATTTGTCGTTCCATCTGATTTACCGAGGATAGAATTATTTACAGCAAGCAACGTCATATCGAGGTCGCCTTGGCTGTGGGTAAAGGCGATTCTTACGAAATCCGACGGCCCGCCCACGCTGTTAGTCGTGAACATATAATAATCGGCCGACGTGCTGTGAATCGAGAGATTAGTGATAACTTTGAGTGGCCCGCATGGACCGAGATTGGCGCTATTATAAGCACCGAGCGGCTTTGCGACTAATTCCGGAAGAGAATTATTTGGCTCGTAGGCATCGGCGACTGGTTCGGTCGGAACAGCGCGCATGATGACAGCAATATTTGTTGTG
>JAWXAN010000066.1 GCA_034439475.1 Candidatus Zixiibacteriota bacterium | reverse complement strand
CAGCTGTGGTTTCGCCCGCGGCAATTGCCGCATTTAATCTGTCCCAATTTGTCTATCGCAATAACAATATTGATTCGACTAACTTATACAATCAATTCTTGTTTGGTGCAGCGCGCATTTTTGGCAATGGCTTGGCGCCGTCGGTCACCAGGCAGCTTATAGCGACCTACAACTGGGATGTGCCGGGCTGGACGGTTAATGACTCCATTGTCATTGATACCAATGCCTTCTCCTCCGGCGCGATTATGAAATTTGTCCCCTTGGTTGGGCTATCCTTTAAACCGAGCTGGGGGCAAAAGCTCATCATTTTTGATCCGAATCGTCCTGAACCGGGTGCCACACTTGTTGTTGGTCCTGGTTCGCTGACTTTCGCAGCCACCCAAGGCGGCGCAAATCCAGCAGCACAGATTCTCAATGTGACCGAGGCCGCCGCTATCGCGACAGCCTACACATCTGCCGAAACTGCAACATGGCTGTCATTGACAACGCCAAACGGTACAACCCCCGGAACTATTACCGTCAATGCCAATCTCGCAGGCCTGGCTCCGGGAACATACACTGATACTGTGACTGTCACAGCCATTACTGCGGACAACTCGCCGATAAAAGTGCCAGTCACATTTAACGTCGCAGCTGCCCCGAAAGTGCTCGTGGTTGCGCCAACTGTACTCAACTTTTCGGCGACCGAAGGCGGCGCAAACCCTCTGAGTCAGTGGTTTGATGTAACCGAGGCTGGTGGAGGCGCTATTGCCTATTCGTCATCCGAGCCATCATTATGGATTACTTTAACTGATCCTAACGGTACAACGCCCGATTCAGTTGGTGTAAATATAAACATTACTGGCCGGGCTGACGGAAGTTATACCGACACCGTTACGGTCTCTTCAGGCGCGGCGAACAATTCACCGCGTAAAGTTGCTATAAACCTCACCATCACGCCCGCACCAATTGATTTGGTTGTCGAGCCTGATACTTTATTCTTCACTGGCGTAGTCGGCGAAGCCAATCCGCTCAACCAATCTTTTAACGTTGATACCGATGGCGACCCGGTCAGCTTCACTGCCACTACATCCGCAACATGGTTGTCTCTTACCGGTGTGTCGGGTACTACCCCCGATGAAGCCCAGGTATCGGTCAACATCGCCGGTCTTCTTGCCGGAGTACTTGTTGATTCTATAACTGTGTCCTCAGGTGCGACGGTCAATTCTCCTCAAAAGGTGATCGTAAAGCTGACTGTTTCAGCCGCAGACACCAAATCACTTGTGGTCGCTCCGTCTACTTTGGATTTTAATGCTGTCCAAGGCGCCTCAAACCCGGTTTCGCAGTGGTTTGACGTCACAGAACTTGGCGGGGAAGCAATAGCTTACACCTCCGTCGATGGTGCGGCTTGGCTCTCACTTACTGATGCCGATGGAACAACACCTGACTCAGTCGCTGTCAACGTTGACATTACTGGCCTAACCGCAGGCGTGTATGCCGACACCGTAGAAGTTGCATCGGTCGATGCCGATAACTCACCACGGTCAGTCGTTGTTATCCTTACCGTCACAGAGGTATTTGTTCCGATGACTATGGTAGTGGAGCCGACTGTGCTTAACTTCTCAGCCTATATCGGCCAATCGAATCCTCCCAACCAGTCATTCCGGGTTACAGAACTCGATGGCGGCGCACTACCCTTCAAGCTCTTGGAGACGTCTACTTGGATTTCGCTCGATAAAGCATTCAGCACAACCCCTGACTCAGTAAATGTCTTTGTCGACTTTGACGCATTGTCTGCTGGCACATATCGTGACTCTATAAAAGTGTACTCGGATGCGGGTGAACCGGTCACCAATGGCGTCCAGTGGGTGTATGTAAATCTGACGCTTCTTGACTGCCCCTCCCTGACTATCGTGAATGACAGCGGAAGCTTCTCAGACACCATTTTTGTCACGCTGTATACAACCGAAGGCGTTGCTGCTTCCTTTAGCGCGACACCGACGCTCGAAAGTTCATTGTCCCCTGACGAACTCGATTGGAATTCCGAGATCGGCGCTGGCTTTGATGTCACCCCGACAAGCGGAACAACCCCGACTGAATTGACAGTCTCATACGAAGCAACTTTTGCCGATGCTGGCACCTTTACTTCGTACACGACTTTCTACACCGAATACGGTAATACTGCAGGCGAAGATCTCTGCTACTCCGAAGTCACATACTGTGTGAATACAATTGTGACCGGAGCCGTTAGCAGCGATACGGTTCGCGTCTCGAACGTTCCGGCTGTTCCCGGAATGACGGTCTCAGTCCCTGTTGATTTCAGCAATAGCTGCCCGACAACAATGATGTACGCCAAACTCAGTTGGAACTCTGCTTGGTTGTCGCTTGAGTCGGTTGATTATTCTGACTCACGTGTCGAATATGTCACCATCAAACAAGCCAATATCAACAATGGCACGCTCACGGTCGAATTAACTGTCGACACCGATGGTCAGGCTTCGATTGCCCCGGGATCAGGTAACTGGTTAAATCTCAACTTCTCTATCGCCTACGATGCCACAGCCGGATTCTATCCGATAACTTTAGCCGCAGGCGGTGACAGCTCCCTATGGTTTGCCCGCAACTGCGGTAACAACGAAACCGAGACACCGGTCTTTATTGCCGGTGGAGTGGTTGTTGATACGTCCGTCAACTATGTCTGCGGTGTAGTTGTCGACGATGAAGGAAACGAAATAGAAGGGGCAACAGTCCTTCTCTATTCCGATTTCCCGAATGGTTCGCCTATCCAGACGACTACTTCCTCAAGCTCAGGCGGCTTTGCTTTCACTGACTTCACTGCGGTGCCCTTTGATCTCTACGCCTACAAAGAAGGCTATTACTCCGGTGAGCTTCTTGATCTGAACTTTGGAGCAAAAGGTGTGGAGATTATTCTTACACCAGTTGCGACATTCACACAGACCAGCCAATGGGTCGATTACTATTGCGACGGCAACACCTATTTTGACGCACCTCTGCCGGTCGGAACAGTCGTCGAAGCCTACACCGGCAGCTTGCTTGTCGGTCAGTTCTGGGTAACTGAAGCCGGCAAATACGGTTTCATGCCGGTCTATCGCGCAAGCGAAGGCTTCCCGTATAACGATGACGGCGCCACTACTGGTGATGTCATCACCTTCAAAGTCAACGGCGATGAAGCTCTTACTAATGGCGATGTTACCTATCCCGCCGACGCTTTTCCTCCGGTTGAGGTCTGTCTTGAAGCTGGCGCGACAATCACAAAAATCTGCGCCCTCTCCGAAGGCTGGAACCTTGTATCTTGGTCAGTCAACACCGAAACCGACGGTATCGAGTCTATCCTTGGCGCTTACTGGGATAAGATTGATGTCGTTCTTGGCTTTGAACAGGGCGGACTCACCTACGATCCAGAACTGCCCCAGTTCTCAACCCTCTGGTATGTTGACCATCTCAGCGGTTACTGGATAAAGGTCAAAGCAGGTCAGGCATTCAGCCTCGAAATCGAAGGCGTTCCTGCTGCGGTCAATACCCCGATTCCGGTCACAACCGGATGGAATTTGGTCTCCTACCTTCCTTCGGTTGTACTTGCCCCGGTCGATGCCTTGGCTTCGATTAGCGATAAGCTTCTCTTTGCTTACGGCTGGAGCAATGGTATCCTAATCTACCAGCCGGGCTCGCCGATATTCAATACCTTGGATGAAATGGCCCCATGTAACGGCTACTGGATCAAGGTAAACGCTGCGGAAGACCTCATCTATCCGGGCGGCGATAATGCATCCCCTGCTCTTAGATATAATACTGTAGCTCAGGTAGCAACGGCTTCGGAAGGTGTTACTCCGACAACAGCCTGGGTGAACGTTTATTCACAAAAACTGCAATTGAATAATAGCGCAGTGAAGGCCGGTTCAACTATTACCGCCCTTTCCAAGACTGGTGACCTGCTCGGAGGATTTATCCTGAAGACAGACGGCCAGTTCGGCTTTATGCCGGTCTATGCTGATGCCGATGGTCAGAAGACTGTTGGTCTGGTTCCCGGACAGCAATTCCACCTGGCCATCGATGGAGTGGAAACCGAGCAAACCTTTGTCTGGTCTGGCAATGGAGACAGAATCGAAGTGTCGAATCTATCGACTGCTGGCGGTTCATCCTTGCCGGAAAGCTACTCCGTAGCCCAGAACTATCCGAACCCGTTCAACCCCTCGACTACCATTAGTTACAGTTTGGCCAATGCCGGACTCGCTAAAGTCGAAGTCTTTAACGTTCTTGGCGAGCTGATTGCTATTCCTTTCGAAGGAAGTGCTTCGGCTGGCAATAATACCGTGGTCTGGGATGGCAAGGGCTCTGCCGGTCAAACGGTTGCCTCGGGTGTATACTTCTACCGTCTGACAGCCGGATCATTCTCGCAGACGATGAAGATGATGCTCTTGAAGTAAGATTCGCGATTCTACGATAACATTCCGGCCGGGAGAGATACCCGGCCGGATTAACAACGAACGGATGTGAAGTGAAAAAAACTTTTTTCAGTTTTCTTATCGCCGCCTCTGCCCTTCTTTTCGTCTCAAACACTGGTCAGGCGCAGGAAATTCATCCGACCCCTTTCTTCTGCTCCTTTCAGGATGGCGTCTCTACTTATAACGGTCGACCTCTGCCTGTCGGAACGCTTGTAAGCGCGTTCGATCCGGATGGTATCCTTTGCGGCTATTTTGTCGTGCATACCGCCGGATCATTTGGTTACATGCCCGTGTATGGTGATGATAGCAATTCGCCTGAAGACGAGGGCGCAATCCACGGCCAAATGATTACTTTTAGGATTAACGGACGTCTATCAACCGTTAGTTCGGGCGACGCCACATGGACCAATCAGTCTCTCAAGCAAGTCAGCCTGTCCGCAACCGCGACTGTTGGCCTGTCAGCCATAACGCTTCCGACCAATCGCGCCGGCACGTACGATGACACGGTCAAATTTGAGATGCAAATTAGAAACGATGGCAACGGGATAGACTTCTATGACATCAATGCCTCTGCTGATAATGGAAACTTCGTGACCCTTCCACAGGATTCAGCCTTCTATGCCGACCCATCGGAGATTATCTCGCTCTACTTCGAAATTGAAACCCCGACATTTACTGGCGGCGGCGACACGGTAATTACAATTGACTACGAAGTCATTTCCGCAGCCGATCCGACCGTAAAGTTAACTGGCTCAGTAGATCTCTTCTTCACAATTACTGATGCAGGCGATCCCGATATCACGCTTCCGAGTGGTTTTACTCTTATGCAGAATTATCCAAATCCGTTCAATCCCACAACAACTATCGCATTCAATATCCCATCGAGCACAACTGCTCAATTGGAGATATTTAATGTCATCGGACAGACAGTGGAAGTAATGGATCTCGGACGTCTCGGCGCCGGTGAACACCAAATCCAATACGATGCCTCAGCGCTTGCGAGCGGCGTCTATTTCTATCGACTGACAACGGAACAGACTCATCAGAGCAAAAAAATGATCCTCCTGAAGTAAGCCAGATTTCAAGAAAACGTTCAAAGCCCCGTTAACTGACGGGGCTTTTTTTATTGTCTCTCTGTGTGCGAAAGCCGTACAAACAGCCCTTGGTTATTGAATATAAATCTTGCCTACAAGTCACTGTCCGCCTATTTTTGGCTGTGACAATATTATGGGAACTGCTCAAAGAGGAAAAGTCATGTCGCTGAAGGTCCGCGTTATCGACAAATCAGACAAGGGACTGGTGCGAACCGGTAACGAAGATTTCGTCCATATCGATGCTGAGAACCATGTCTATGCCGTTTGCGACGGTATGGGCGGCCATCAGGCCGGCGAAGTTGCATCAATGACAGCCTCGGAGACAATCTTCGCTCTTTTCAACCATTACAACCGAGAAATACTTGACGACCCAAATCTCGACGTCAAACATTCTCTGCCCCCTTCTGGCGAACTTCTGCTCAAATCTATCAGGATGGCCAACCGGGCCATTCATAGAAAGGCCCAGGAAGATAGTGGCCGTGCTGGGATGGGAACGACAATCGTCGCTGTAGCATTGGAAGCCGATGTCATGTCGATTGCCCATGTCGGCGACAGTAGGGCCTATAAGTTAAGAGGAGACATGCTTGAGCCATTGACACGGGACCATTCATGGGTCGCCGAGATGCAGGCGCAGCAGAATCTTTCAAAAGAAGAAGCGTCGTCAATTGTCGGAAAAAACGTAATCACCCGGGCGCTTGGTGTTCGCGAACGAGTTGAAGTCGATTATCGTATGATTAAAATTACGTCCGGTGATATTTTCATACTCTGCACAGATGGGCTGTGTGGGTTTGCCGATGACGAGGAAATCTTTGCGGTAGCCTCAAAGAGCCCCAATGAGCTTGAGAGGCTCGCCAATAACCTTGTCCAAATGGCCAATGACAGGGGCGGTTCGGATAATGTTTCAGTTGTCGTAATTCAAATTCTTGAAGTACGCGAGTCTCCGCTCCCGGCGCTTGATCTTTTCACTCTCAGTGCCGAAGAGGCGCAACAGTTGGAAGCTGAGGATGAATGGCTAAAAAGAATCAAGGATGACAGCGAAACACAGCTGGCATCGAATGCAAACGTGGACGGCCATAAGCGCGGAGGCGCGATGCTGATGAGTATTTTCGCTCTTTTCGCAATTGTTGCAATTCTTATTATCTATTTCGCTCAGTCGCACTAACGGACAATCATTGCTCGTTCATTAATTTTCTTTATGACACACATTGTGTCGGGCGGGGGCGCCTAACACCACACATAGGCCACGCCGTCTCGACAAATGTCGGGAGTGGGGTCCCCCCGTGCACAAGCAAATTATTAGATGAGTCGTTGCGAGGAGCAACCCCTCGTGTTTGACCGCTGGCTTCCCGATATGAAGGGTCATTGCTTAGTTCTTAAATTTTATGTCCTCTACGGCTCTCCGTCCTTTGTTTGGCTTTGAAACGGCTTATCGTTTCCCTTTTCGCTCGCAGTTCGCGTATCTGCGCACGCTGTTTTTCGCTAAATGTCTGCCTGACGCGCTCTTCATGATCATACCGCATCTTGGCTATTTCTGCTTTTTGACGAGCGATTTCATCTATAGCTCCCATGGCTTTATCTCGTTGATTTGCTTCACCTGCCCGTTGTGGCGGGTCGTTCCTGCGAAGCTCCCGAAATCGAATCTCCGCTTTTCTTAGTTCGCCCGTGCGGTCGATCTGCTCGAGCCTAAACTCCGTCCTCAACTTATCTATTTCCGCGCGCTGCTCCGCGGTCAGCTTTATCTTTTCGCCAACACGGTACCTCATCTCGGTTTTTCGTCGACCTTCCATACGGTCGCTTCGATCAGTCCTCTCACTTCCCGCTTGGCTTTGACGATGATCGGATCGGCCAGCCCAGACGGCTATCGGAACCAAAAATACTGCGAACAAAATGATTGGAAACATGCGTCTCATTGAAATCCCCTTTTATTAATGGACATCGGTCACGATAGGTGTAGCATGCATCAAATATGCCATGTAAAATTCAATAGCACAACTTCAACTAATGCAAGAACTTATGCTCCAGACGAAAGGGGGAGAAACAGAACAATAGTAGTACCACTGGGTACATTTCTCTCCTTTTGAACTCGAAGGGACGCCTTTAGGGGAGAATGATGTGAATAAAGACAGAAGTTGAGATCAGTCTTTGCGACTGCGCTCAAGGACTTTTGTGTATTTCTGGAAATTCTCAAGAACTTTGCCGGTACCGCGCACAACGCAGGTCAGCGGATCATCGGCGACATTTACAGGCAGATTTGTTTCCTGACGGAGCAGCTTGTCCAACCCTCTGAGAAGGGCGCCCCCTCCGGTGAGGATAATACCCCGTTCGAGAATATCAGAAGCCAGTTCCGGCGGTGTCTGTTCGAGTGCCTGACGCACTGCTTCCACAACGATATCAAGCGTTTCTGAGAGGGCTTCACGGATTTGTACCGAGGAGACTTTGAGATTTTTCGGGACACCGGCCACAAGGTCGCGTCCTTTGACTTCCATCGTCAGCTCTTTTTCAAGCGGGAAAGCCGAGCCTATTTTGATTTTTATATCTTCGGCTGTCAATTCACCTATAAGCAGGTTATAGTTTTTCTTGAGATAGTTAATGATCGAATCATTAAACTCATCCCCTGCGACACGGATTGAGGTGTCATTCACGATTCCATTCAGAGCGATAACAGCAATTTCCGAAGTTCCGCCTCCGATATCGATAATCATGATGCCAGTCGGCTGATCGACATTGAGTCCGACACCAATCGCGGCGGCCATCGGCTCCTGGATAAGATAAACCTCGCGCGCGCCTGCGCCTTCGGCAGAATCACGCACCGCACGCTTTTCGACTTCGGTAATGCCTGAAGGGACAGAGATGACCACACGGGGCTTCATTAGGTATTTATGCTTTACAACCCGGCGAATAAAATTTGCGATGAGTTTTTCGGACATATCAAAATCAGCGATTACGCCATCTTTGAGTGGACGAATAGCTTCGATGCCGCTCGGAGTACGACCGGTCATCTCTTTGGCGGCTGAACCGACTGCGAGGATTTTGCCAGTGCTTTTTTCGATTGCAACAACAGAAGGCTCGTTGAGAACTATTCCCTGATTGCGTACATAGACAAGAGTGTTGGCAGTGCCAAGATCAATCCCGATATCATTCGAAAGTGAATCGAAAAAACCCAAATTACTTCCTTCTGAGCGGCTCTGTTTTTTTGGCGGGGCTGATATCATACTACCAATATCGAGCGAAGCCGGAGATAGTTTAGGGCTATGAGGGAATAATCGCAACAAAAATTACCTTTCCCTCTTTTCCGTCTCATCCGAGACTAATCTTTGGATCAATACATCGTTTAGCCATACAGCTTTTGCATAAAAAAAACGGCAGCCATGCGGCTGCCGTCTGTATTGGCAATTGTAACGAAATTACAACGAAGCAATCGTTTAGTTGCGAACGCGGCTCTTCTTGTTGCTCTTCCAGATCTTAGGTGAGCTTGAGCGCTTCTCAAGGTACTCCTGAGCTGTTTCGCGGCAAATCTGGTCGCTATCGCCAAGCAGGCGCTGAAGAGTCTCCACGCTGACATTGCGGTGAAAACAGGTCAAACGGCGAAGCTCGGGCATTTCATGTTGGGAAATTCTGTCCAAAGTCACTGCGCCAGTGAACCGGTTAAAGCAGAGTGCAACTTTGGGAGCCCAGTCTTCAAGACGCGAGCACCAGTCGAGAACGAGCGGATCATTAAAATCGGCTATTGAGTCGCAGTCAAAGTCTCCCTGATACCACGCTTGGGCAAAGTCTTCAAAAGCGGGGAATCGATAATTTCCTTTACCAGCCATTTTGGGCCTCCTTGCGGTAGGGTTCGATAACATATCTGTTTTCGGAATTATCGGAAAAGCGGCTGGATTACTTTAGCGGGATTTTTTGTCTTTTCGGCTTAAGGGAAACGGGGAAAATCCATTTTCGCCTTCGTACAGGCCAGGGACGGCCTTCACGAAGAATACAAAAAATGGTGACGGACGCTCCCAGCGCGGAATGCTATCCCTGACCAATATGTCCAAAGACAGTCAGGCGAGGGCACCCGACTGCACGGAAAAGAGACGTCTTTTCTTACCCTTTTTTTATCACCTATTAGGAAGAGAATGAGTGCCAACCTCAAGGCTGTGGGATTGAGGTCCCAACCCGTCCAACAGTTACATTGATTCTACCACTGCATGCGATAAACTCGCGGGCCACTCGTTGGAGTAGAGCCTGCACCCCGAGCTTTTCGGTATAGGAGCAGTACGAGATAGCCGAATACAAATCCGCCGACATGGGCAAGCCATGCGATTCCTCCGCCGCCGGCAGCGCCCAAAGCCGACATGAGGAGCTGGTATCCTATCCAGAAACCGAGAAGGACCCGCGCCGGGATAGTGATGAACTGGATGAAGAAGAAAAACATGAGAACAGTTATCTCGGCCTTCGGATGTAACAGCATATACGCGCCCATGACTCCCGCTATTGCTCCAGACGCACCAACAAGCGGGACCTGGGAGTCCAAATTGAGCGCCGAGTAAAGAGCAATTGCCGCAATTCCAGACAGGAGATAGAAAAGAAGAAATCGAACAGAGCCAAAAAAGTCTTCAATATTATTTCCATAAATCCAGAGAAAAAGCATATTGCCTATCAGGTGCATCCAGCCGCCGTGCATGAACATTGATGTAAATGGCGTTAAATAAATCCATGACGGCGTGGTATATCTGTCGTGGAGGTCTAAAACAAAATCGGGAGTGAAGCCATAGGTCATGGTAATGCCTTCAAAGTTCGCCTGGCCTGTAAGCCATGAGAGGATAAAAACAAGGGTATTGATTACAATGAGAGTGACCGTAACAAAGGGAGTGCGGAGAGTCGGTAGATTGTCCCTGATAGGGATAAACATAGATTACTTTCTCACGCCGCGTGATTTCGACGCGTTCGGTTTCGGCGCCTGGACATTGAAACGAATGTATTCCTCGGTCTTGTTGCCTGCCCGGTCGGTTATAACCACAGCCAGGTGCTGTTCTCCGATTGGAAGCGGCTCAAGGGGCTGAAAGGAACAAACCTTTTTCTCGGAATCGTATTCGGGTATCATCCATTGTTTATTGAGAAGAATTTCGATGTTTCTGTCGTCGGCTATGCCTGAAAGTTCTTCATTAATTCGAAATTCAATTTTTGGCTGCAGGTTATCAAGGTAACGACCGGGGACAATATTCAGCCACTGGATTGCTGGCTTGTCATAGTCGAAAACAGCCGTAAAGGAACCGCCTCCGCCTGAACTGGCATGCAGATAACCGGTATCGTAGGTGTTTCCGGGAAGCCAAGTCCATTTGTCTTTTCCCTTGTCGAGCCAGCACAGGCCAGAGAGATGGGTAAATGCATTCGTGTCCGGGAATGTGAGGTCGAGAGCGAAATTTGCCTGTGTAGCAAAAACCTCCGGAAAAATCTCATAATGATCTGAATTGAGGTTCAGTACCCCGCGGCTGACGATTGCGGACTTTCTGAATGAAACAAAGCGCGGCTCAAAAACATCATCCTTCTTAAACGTGATGGTAAAGACAGAATCAAGTCTCACCATCTGCATTTCTTTGTACCCAAGACATACGATAGAGAGACTATCCACAGTAAAAGGCGGCGTCGCAATTGTATCCGCTGATAGCTTCACCTGAATTTTATCGATACGATCATACTCAAGGCGCGGAGGGACATAGAAAAAATACGAAGACATGTGGTACATTCTGTCGCATGGTATTCGGCCGAGCAGGCTGTCCTGATAATAGAGATAGGCGTTCGCCTCAAGAGCGGTCAAAGCGTTGGATTCGGCATGGATAACCATCCCTTCATCTTCGATCCAGTGGCTGACAACAACCCTCTTCTGACCGAAGGGGAGCAATCCGCTAAATAACGGCTCATGGATGACACAGCCATGACCGCTGAACACACTCAGTCGGAATGCCAGCCGTTCAAATTGTTCGCGAGTCAGATCGATTATTAATTTGTTTCCTTCAAATTCTTGAACACGGGCGAAAGCGACGCTCTTCCACAACTTACCGTTGTTCTGTTGTACGTTGATAGAATCAATTTTGAGATTTTCATATCCCTTCGCTGCCGTAAAGAAGAAAAGTTTTGTGCTGTCGCTGGTCTGTTTGGTCGAGTCCAGCGCAAAAACACTCGTAGGCATTCCCCATACAAAATTAAAGGTCAGCTCTGAACTGTTGCCAAAGGCATCGCTCACACTGATCCTGGCGTAGTGCAGCCCGGGATCTAAGGACCCGTCCATCCCGACTATACCACGCGAACCGTTCATTGCTTTACTGCCGGAAAATTTATTACCAGTCTTATGGTAAAGCGTCCGGACTGTCGGCTTGTCAGACACGGCTTCGACATAATCGTATTCATGCTTCACAGATTGTCCGATGTCAAAATCGAGCGTATCAAAGATGGATTCGTAAATGATTGTTTCGTCGACGGATAGCTTGATTGAGTAGACGGCTTGTTTCATTCCATCGACTCTCATGTTATCGAAACAGTCAATGAGAACGCCAAAGGGGCGGTGCATAAACAAAATCGAATCTATTGTATATTTGCCGTTTTGTGAATTTTTGACTTTAATAAACCGCTTACGGCTGCCATCATCAAAAAGAGACTTGTCATCAGTCAACTGAAAGCCGAGTTGATTGATAGTCGGCCTTGTAACATCGGAAATGGAAAAGCCAAATTTGAGTGGATTCAAAGGGAAATTATCGGCGGTCCGCTTTTCAAAATGCAGATGGGGCGCGCCAACGCCCGATTGACCTGTCCAACCGAGCAACTGTCCTTTTGTCACGGGAATAGAGTCTGCCGGAAATTCTTTATCAATATAATATCGTTTATGTTTTGTCTGCTCAAGCTTGACTGGTTTGTCAATTTCTGGCGCAAATCCAAGCAGGTGGCCGAAAACGTAGATGTGATTATCATTTCCGTGGAGATACAATCCTTTGCCATACCCATCATAAGACATCTTTACTCTGGATATATAGCCATCGACTGGAGAAAAAATCCTTTTCCCGACTGTCCCGCCCGTTCGTAGGTCAACGCCGGCATGAAATCGTCCGTTTCGGAAATCGCCGAATCCGGAAGATAGATCTACCTTTTCGCGGAGGGGCCATATTTGCGGATCCGGGCCCTCTGCGGACATTCCACTTGCGAGAGCGATATAGAGGAAACTACTAAGCCAGAGGCCAGTTTTTCTGAGACAAAGCGCGGAAAGTAGTTGCTTCATTGCTGACAAGTATACAATTTCATGTCCCATTAGAGCAGTTATTTCTTTTAAGAAATTGGCACCAAGTATGCTTGCCATAATCAAGTAATTAGCTATATTGGACGCCTTGGAACGAATAAGCAGATTGCTTCGGTTACAATAACTATTACCCGATTGATCGGGCATGAGCAAGAATAGCATTTTAGTACATACAAGGAGAGCCGCTACCGATGTTTGAAACACTAAGAAGAATGATAAAGCCTATTATCTTCGTCGTACTTATTTTATTTGCAGGCCTGATTGTCCTCGAGTGGGGATACGATTTTTCAGGGCGAACTCAGGACGGAGCTACCCGCTACGCCGGAGTGATAAACGAAGAGCCCGTCACATGGGAAGTCTATCAGCGTGTCCTGAGCAATCTTATATCGCAGGAAACTCAGCGCCTTGATGCCGATCTTACCGACACGCAGACAAAACAGATTGAACAACAGGCCTGGAACCAACTGTTGCAGTCCCGTCTCCTTGCCCAGCAAGCCAAAAAGCACAGTATTTCTGTGACTAACAGTGATGTCTATACATTCCTCAAATTCTCTCCTCCCGCCTATTTGCAAAATGCCCCGACCTTCCAGACCAATGGAACATTTGACTACCAAAAGTATCTGAATGCGCTCGCCGACCCACAGTACGCAGCGGTCTGGCAGTCCCTTGATTCCGCTGTCCGAAACGACATCCGCACAATGAAGATGCAGCAAATTGTTATCGAAGCGGCTCAGGTCTCTGACGCGGAGATTCGTCAAGCGTATATCGACAGCCTCGAAAAAGTCACAGTCGCTTTGGTCAATGTCCCCTACAGCCGATTTGCTGGAGTGCCTCCGGTTACCACGGAAGCGGAACTATTAGCGCAATACGAAAAGACCAAAGACAATTACAAAATGGAGGAGCGCGTTTCACTCAACGCGGTCATTTCAGATAATCTCCCGAGCGAATTTGATTGGGAAGTCGCAAAAGGACGCGCCGATAAGATTCGTGATTCCATCCAGGGGGGAGCTGACTTTGGCGAACTTGCAGCTGCCTTCTCTGAGGACGCCACGAATAACCAGCAAGGCGGCGATCTTGGCTGGTTTGGCCGTGGTATTATGGTGCCGCAGTTTGACTCAGTCGCTTTTAGTATTAAGGAAGGCGAACTGTCGCGCCCCGTCCGAACTGATTTCGGCTGGCATCTTTTACTCCACAAAGGATTTCGAGATGTAGCGGTACCTGACGGCAAAAAAGGCGAGACGACACAAGAAGCCAATGTCGCCCATATCCTCATAAAAGCTCCGCTGTCTCCTGAGAGCGAAATCAGAAAATCACAGGAGCTTGAAAAGTTTGCTGAAGCGGCCAGATCAGTGGGCTTCACAAAAGCGGCCGAAGATGCCGGACTCAGCGTTCGCAAGATCGCAACATTCTATCGCGACGGCGCAATGGGAGTCCTTAATGTAAACGCCGCGGCCAATACATTTGCCTTTGAAAATCCGGTCAACACTATCTCGGATGTGATCACCGGCGATGTCGGCAATTTTGTCATCCAGGTGGCCGAAAAAATGCCCGCCGGTACAGCCACATTCGAAGAAGTCAAGGCTCGTGTAAAGCAAGAGGTTGTGAGAGAAAAGATTGCTGAGCTATGCAAAGACACCGCAAACGCCATCTATACCGACATCCAGAGCGGATCTGAGGCCAAGGCAGCCGCTGAGAAGCATAACGCGCAGTACCAAACGCTTGAGCCATTTAATCGCAATGCGTTTGTTGCGGGTCTTGGACGCGACCCAAAAGCAATCGGCGCGGCCTTCGCTCTAAAAAGTCCGAACGAAATCTCCCCGGTAGTTGAATTCTCGAGCGGCGCGGCCATTCTTCAGCTTATTGAGCGAACCAGCCCTGATCTGACCGGATTCAACGATCAAAAGGATTCGCTTAGAACGATTATTAGACAGGCCAAGCAACAGGAACTGTATGGCCGGTGGTTTGACAAGCTCATCAAGAGCTCCTCAATAGAGAACAACACCAACGCGCCTGATCAGATTTCTCAAGCGAATTAGCGTCTCGCTGACATTTACGACTTAAAAAAAACTCCCGTGAAAACGGGAGTTTTTTTATGCCTCAAATCTCTAATATGAATCAAGCCGCAATTCGAGACCGTCGCGATGCTTTAATCACCACAAACAATTTCACAAGCGCGGCCAAGCCCCAAGCAACTTCAAGTACTACCAAGGGTATTGTCTTCGATTCCCAGGCATACCAGCCCGCCATGGCGGAGCCCACAACGTTGAGAAACAGATACATGGACGAACTTTCAGAAAGCCTGTTAAGCAAATTGAGCACAAATGCAAGAAGGACTAACCCAACTCCGAGCGAACCGATAATAACAGACATTTGCCTCCCTCTCTTCGTGTTCTATGCCGTATCCGAGGCATGTTCTTTAAGCGAGTTTTGTTTGCCGCGTTTTCGACGAAACTCTCTCAGTTCATCGATGTCAAGTGTGGCCGTTAGCATCCGCGGCTGTTGTTCGGCCCGTATTTCGACCCGCTCAAGCAGTCCCCACGGCGCAGCGACAAGCGATCTGCCCTGCCTCGGCATTCCGAAAATTGAGCCGATACCGCATACTTTACAGACAAAAGCTCCGGCACGATTCGCGCCATCGAGGAAATATTTTTTATCACGGTCATTTTTCTGTGAAAGAGAGTCATCAGGCCGGTATGGAGACGAGGTCGGGATAAAAATAATATCAGCCTCCATTGCGCCAAGTTCATCATAGCGTTCGGGGAAAAATACATCGCCGCAAATCATCAAGCCTATCTTTACACCGTCGATGACAAATACAAAATTATCACTTCCCGCCCGTATTCCTCGCGCTTGCTCCCTTTCCATCGGATGCCGCTTCCGATACCTCCCGATCAGTTGGCCCCGGTCAAAAATATACGACGTGTTATACAAAGCATCGGCCTCGGCTTCAACTATAGTGCCGCCGATGATGCATGTCTCCAATTCTTCCGAAAGTTGCAATATATACTCGAGGTGGGAATGAGAGTAGAGCGCCGCCCGATGATAATCATGAGTGTCGCTTTCAATAAAATGGTATTCCGGGAGACAAACAAAATCTGGGCGTTGTTTGAAAAGATAAATCTTTTCATCGAGAGACAGCCGCGCGCCAGCCGATCTTTGCAGTCCGATTATTTTTACAAGCATGGGAAAAGCCAGGAGGTCAAAATGGCAATGCTACAAATCGACATAATTCGGGCCTTCGCCGCCCTGAGGGGTGACCCAGCGAATTATTTGATATGGATCCAGAATATCACATATTTTGCAGTGGACACAGTTTGACGGAGTTAGTTGAAGCATTAGTTTGCCCGGCTTATCCAGATTATCGACCATATTATAGACGGTGGCCGGACAGAAATGCTGGCATGGGTTGCCGAATTCCTTTGTGCACTGATCATTACAAATATTGATGTCTGTTATGACCAGATGTGACGGCTGGTGTTCTTCGTGCATTGTGCCAGAGTGATAGACATCGGTTACTTTGTCAAAAGTCAGTTCATTGTCAAATTTTACTTTCTGAGGGACTGGTTCATGTCTGTTCTCGTGTTGTTTCCCGGCGCGCTTTTTGACATAGGTATAATCAGCGCGGTGCTCGCGGCGTTCGAAGAGTCCACGACCGCCGGTCATCATCTGGACACCGGCATGGAATAATCCGGCCATGAGTCCTCCCTTAAAACCAGCATGAAAATTACGAACCTCATGAATCTCCTTCATCGCCCAGCTCGATTCAAATGATTTTTCATACTGCCCGAGCCTCGCCGCTGAAAAGTCCCCGGCTTTGACGGCCTCAAAAAGAGTCTCGGCGGCCAACATGCCTGACTTTATGGCCAAATGAATTCCCTTGAGACGCCGGGCGTTCAACATCCCAGCCGAGTCTCCACAAAGCATCAGGCCATCGTGGGTCAATTTCGGCATTGCGAAATATCCGGCGATTGGAATTGCCTTGGCTCCATAGTGCTGCATTTTACCGCCGTCAAGTATTGAATGAACAAGCTTGTGGGTTTTATACTTTTGGAATTTTCGATGCGGGTCGTTTGTCGGATCGGTCGAATCAAGTCCAACCGCATAGCCGACCGAGACCATCGTCTCGCTCATTCCATATATCCACCCGCCGCCATATTCGCTCATCGGCTGAGGGAAACCAACGGTGTGAATTACTTCGCCCGCATTTATTCTTCCCGCCGGCACTTCCCAGACCTCTTTGACACCGGCCAAATATGAAGGCGGAAGTTTATCGGCTCGAAGCTCCGGAATTTGCTCGAATGCGCGCCTCGTAAGCGACCCATGGACGCCCTCGCAAAGGACAGTTACTTTTGCTCTGATAATCGAACCCGGCTCGAAGTTTGGCTTTTGACTTCCTTCTTTGTCTACACCAAGATCCACAGTCTGCACACCGACAACCCGGCCATCCTCAACGAGCAAATCATAGCCTGATAACCCTGAGAAAATATCTATGCCCTTCGCCTCCACTTGGCCGGCAAGCCAGCCGGTAAATTTATTGAGCGAGATGACGTAGTTACCATGGTTGCGAAGCGGCGGAGGCATAAGCGGAGATTTTATTGCGCTGCTTTCTGTAAGCAGATAAAATGAATCAGCCGTTACTGCCGACTCAAGCGGCGCGCCACGTTCAATAAAATCGGGAATCAACTCGGCTATTCCTTTGGGGTCCATCACAGCTCCGGAGAGTGAATGAGCGCCGGGATATTTCCCTTTCTCCATAAGAAGTATTTCCGGCATCGCCCGACCTGCCGAAGTAAAAAGCGATGCAAGATGGTATGCAAGCGAAAGCCCGGCTGGCCCGGCCCCGACGATGAGAATATCGGTTTCGAGAACTTCCCGTGTTATTTCTGTAGCTTTATTTTCATTCATATAGATCACTCATTCTTATACCTCTTTGCGCAAAAATAAATATAGCGTACTCTCTACTTTGACAAAAGTAGAAAGTACGCTATATCAAACAAGTGACTTATCGGGTATGAGAACTATTTGTTTGTCGAATTTGTAGCTTCGCGGGTAGTCCCGTTGGGCTTGTCGTCGCCGTTGTTTCCGTTTACATCAATCTGAAGCATTTCTGATATCTTAACGCGGTCATTGCCGACAGTCAACAATCGCGGTGTTTTGATGATTGGTCTGCGAAGAAGCGTGTTGTCAGCAACAATCAGCTTGAGAAGCTCTTCGCGCGAGGGCAATGCGTTATCAAGACCGTGCTTCTCGTATGATTTGGACATAGGGTTGAGGAAATGGCGCAGGTCAAGAAACCCAAGCATCAGAAACAATTCGCGCTCATTTAAGGGTTTTCTCTCCATGTCCCTGACGTCTAAAATGACACCGCTCTTCTCGATAAACTCACGGGTGTCATTTGTCTGCTGATCATCCCCGTAAGTAAAAAATGTCGCTCTTTTCAGAGCCATGGTTCCTCCTCGGTGTACCGCAAGGTGTGCTTCGCGGGTGTGTGCTACTTTATCTCTTCTTTGCTGAGATTTTCTCAGATCAAACACGTGTGAAAACTCTGTTACTGATTCGGCTGACCCAGCAAACGACCCTAAACAGATCGGGTGAAGAAAGGTAATTATTCAATTTTTGTCAACATAAATTTGTTTGTATCGGTTGTATTCTCTTCTTGTAACCGTCACGAAAAGGCAAAACTACGTCGTCGTCTTTCAGGTTGCTAATGTTTGATTCTTTGTCCGTCTCTCGCATACGTACTGTTGTTGAGAAAAAGACCACGATTCCGCCGGAATCAATACTGACTCCGGTTTCATTTCGTCTAAGTTTAAAAACGATAGTGAGTCGATAATGTTCCATATCAAATGCGGTCATTTGTGAAAAAAATAGAGTAAACTGGCACAACTTGACATTTAGTCCATCTTTAACCATACAATCGTTTCTATCGCCTTATAGAAACGGCGATGCCATCCCTTATTGGAAGAATAGTTGTAAAAAAACGGCTATCGGCATAAAGCTCCTGTGTGAATTGAACGATTGCCCGAGTCGTGTCGTCCTGATTTTTCTCCAAAACACGTCCTGACCATATAACATTGTCTGTGATAAAGAGCCCGCCCTTTTTGAGCTTCTCGGCAACCAAATCAATTGTCTTCGGATAGTCCTTCTTATCTATGTCGTTGAGAATAATATCGAATGGGCCATCAAGCTTCTTGAGAACAGCTAAAGCATTTCCCACCCGGAAATCAAAATGGGAAGTTAGCTTTGCCCGAGACAGATAATCGGTTGCTTTTTTCTTGTTTCCCCGATCGGTATCAGTCATGGTTATCTGGGACATGCTCCCGCCTGCCAGCGCAAACCAATACGCCGAGTAGCCAAATCCAGAACCAAGCTCAAGAATCCTTTTGGCTTTTGTCAGCATGGCCATCTGATATAAGAATCGGCCTACTATCGGCCCGATAATAGGAAAGCCTGATCTGCGGGCTTCGTCTTCCATCTCCCACATAACAGGAAGTCGTTCGGGCGAAATATCGGTGAGATATCGGTCAAGCCTTTCGCTCTGGCGAGCAAACGGTGTATTTTTTTTCTTTGATTTAGCGGACATATATTAGGAACCTCCTTTGAAGTGATTACGAATCCGAACCGGTATTAAGGAATAAGCAGGTAGATATCGTCATCGACTATTTCGACATCGTATTTTTTGAGCCGGAAGCCTTGAACCGTGATACATTCACCATCGGAGAGCTTGTACTGCCAGCCATGCCAGCGGCAGGTCAGCACCCCGTCGCGAACGCCCCCTCCGCTCAGAGAGGCCCGCATATGTTTACATTCCCCCTCAATGCCGAAGAGTGTGCCATTGTCATTGAAGACAGCATATTTTCGAGCCATGACCTGCTTTTCTATCCCTTTTCCCTGAGACAATGCCGAAAGCTTTCCCATAAGTATTCTGAGTGGCTTGTTGGTCATAAAAAGAAGTTGTAATAATCTTCAAAGGATAAAGTGAAATACTCAACAGCGAGTATACGTGGCATTTCCGTCAGCTTACGCCCGCTCGCTGAATCCTATCACCTGTGAATTTGGTTCGGCTGGAGTTGATTCTACATCACTGATAGTTGTGCTCTGCAGCTTTTTTCTTCGCTTGAACATGCTCAGTATTCCACCTAAAAATGCCACCATTGTTCCTATCCAGAATAACTGAATGAGTGGTTTACGCGATAGCTCGACTACCAAAGTCGCAGGTTTTGCTTCAGCAACCGGGACAAAATCCCCGGCTATCGCAAGCATAACGCCGCCGTCCTCCGGACGCACACCGGCAATGACCACACTGCCTCGACTATTATCAAAACTGACCGCTTCGGGTTTCACCTGGTTACCAAGCACCGACAGTGACGGAGTCATTGATTCCTCGATGCCGTCATAGCTGACTGTCACAAGAGCTTTAGCAGACATTTCATCGCTTGTACTGCCATGCGTTCCTCCCATATCAAAGCGGAAGAAAGTAAAGGTGTATTTTTCAATCGTTGCGGACTCCCCTTTTTTGAGAAATAATGTCCCCTTATCGTTTGATTCGGCCGGCTCGAATGCCTGCGGAGCAAGATAGACATCATGGCTCGCATAGGTGTGGACATGAGGCTTTTTCATGACGCCCTCGGCATTCTTTGGAAACTCATGCGAGAGGACTGCCGCGAAAGTCCCATTACCTCCGTCAACCGTCACATGACAATCAAAGCCCTTGGCTTTATTTGTAACCTCCGTGAAGGTCAGATTATAGCCCAGCGAAGAAACCATCTCTCCCTCTTTGAGACTCACCACTTCTTTCGATTCAAATCCCGCCGATGACGCCGCGCCGATAAGCGCAATCGCTAGTCCAACATGCGAGAGATAACCGGGTGTAAGTTTCTTTTCTTTTATCGAAAGAAAGAAAACATATCCATTCACTGTGATTGCCCATGCCGCGAAACTAAATAGAAGCAGGTACATTGGCTCAGTTGTAACTCGAGCGAACAGTAGAAACAGACAGGTCGCAATGGCGACTGCTATTCCGAGAATAAGCAGCATTGGTTTGGATAATCCCGAGTTCCAGCGAAAAACTGGGAAGAGCGATATCAAAAGAAGTATCGCTATCGATATGGGTGTCATGGTCGCAAAGTAATACGACATGCCCACATTTGAAGGCGTCTCCGTCACTCGGGTCAGAAGCGGGGCCGATGTTCCCAGAAGCACAAGCATCGCGCCCAGAAAGAGAATTACGACTCCAAGCGTTACAAGGTACGAACGCGACGCCACAACTGAAAACGACGGTTCGGGACGGATATCACGCCAGCGGTACATAAGCCAAAAAGAACCTAGTCCGACAAAGAAAAACAGGCCCGTTACCAAGAAGGCATTTATACCAAGGTCCACAAACGAGTGGACCGAGAAATCTGCTAGTACCCCCGAACGGGTCAGAAATGTGCCGTAAAGAACAGACCAGAAGGACAGACAGACAACAACTAGCGAGAAGCGCATCAGCCCCCGCCGCCGCCGTTTGATAAATAACGAATGAACCTGTGTTGTCAGAAAGAGCCATGGAATAAGCGAGGAATTTTCTACGGGATCCCATGCCCAGAAGCCTCCCCAGCCTAAAGTCTCATACGCCCAATAACCACCCATGACCAGCGAAATACCAAGCGATGACCAAGCAAACATCGTCCAGCGGCGCGCGGCTTCGGACCACAATTGATATTTGCGTTCGATAAGTCCCGTTATCGCAAAAACAAAAGGGAATGTCGCAGCAGAAAAACCTATGAACATAATGGGCGGATGAATCTGCATCCAAAAATTTTGCAGGAGCGGATTTAAGCCGGCCCCCTCAGCATGAAAGATAGGCGAGAGCGCAAACGGAGATTTTTTCGTTATGATAAAAAGAAGTGACAGAACAAATAGATTGAGGAAAAACATTGTTCCCCTCTCAAATTCTCCGGCGCTTTTTCGAAGCACTAATCCGAAAATAACTGTGTAGAAAAGCCACAACAGGAATGTCCCTTCCTGGCCGCCCCACAACGTTGATAACAGATAGCCCAGAGGCAGATCAGTAGAGGAATACGCATGAACATAGGCTATTGAAAAGTCGTGTGTGAGAATCAGGTAAAAGAGAGTGGCGAGTGTTGCAGTTACAAGGAGAGTCGTAAGCCCATAAAGTCTTCGTCCGAGATTAAGAAATCGGTCTCGCCCCCGCCATGCCAGAAAATAAAAAATGGCAGAGAAGAGGGTGCACAGAGTAGCGCCAAAAATTAAAAAGTCACCAAAATAGGACATAAAGAAATCTCCGATTTAGAAGCACGGCAAGGATAAATGTCAGTGCGATTCTTCAACAGCCGCCTCGCGCGACCGTCGTTTTTTCCCCGGCAGCACAAGCTCGGCCACGCCTCCGGATAATTTCATCAACTTATTTACAACGGCTTCAACAAGAAAATCCGGTGTTGATGCCCCGGCCGAAATGCCTATATTTTCAAATGAGTCCTCGCCGGTAAACCAATCAGAGCGGATATCAAGCGCGGATCCGATAAGCACACCCCGTCCACAAAGCGACTGTGCCAATTGCGCCAGACGTTTCGAATTGGCCGATGTCGTTGAGCCGACAACAATAACCATATCGACTTGCGGAGCCAGATCGCGGATAGCCGTTTGTCGCTGAGTTGTCGCCATGCATATAGTATCTGAAACCTCGAGGTGCGGCCATTTTTGTTTTGCGAGTCGTTTCATCTCGGCAAACTCATCCATGTGTGAGGTCGTCTGGACGGTCAGGCAGAGTTTGCGCTCTTTCCATTCCGGCAAAACGGCAAGTTCCTCTTCGCCGCCTACAACGGTTATGCGGTCGGGCGCGTGGCCGACCACACCGATTGTTTCATCATGATTCCGATCACCGAAATGAATAATAAAATAATCCTGAGCGATTTTGTCTTTGACGACATCATAGATTACCGTCACAAGCGGACAGGTCGCATCGACAACATTAAGCCCCATCGATTCGGCCTCTTCAATTACCGAAGGCGCAACACCATGGGCCGAGATTATCAGTGTTCCAGCCGACACATCGGCCAGCGCGAGAGCCTGTCCGACACCGTCGTCGCGGAATTTTTGAACGACCGTTTCGTTGTGGACAATTTCATTGAGTATGGTCACAGGCTCCTGTGACTTTTGAGCTGTTTCTTCGGCAATTTTAATTGCGCGTTTTACGCCCATACAAAACCCATAATGCCGCGCCAGGAATATCTTCTTAATCATGTTTTTTCTCTAAAATCCCTTTGGATTGATTAAATGCTTTGTAAGAACTGCGAACCAACGGCCCGGCTTCGACATGAGCAAATCCTATTTTCCGTCCGATTTCGGCCAGACCAGCGAATTCATCAGGGTGATAAAACTTTTCAACCGGTAAATGTTCGAGCGATGGCCGCAGATATTGCCCGATAGTCACAAGATCTACTCCGGCGGCATAGATTTGGTGCATCAATTCAACCATCTCCTCTGCCGTCTCTCCCAAACCAACCATAAATCCCGTTTTTACTACCGGGCGTGGGCGATAGTCCGATGCATAACGAAGCATCGCTAAAGACCGGTCAAGTTTCGCTGCGCCCCGGACGCGCTTCTGCATCCGAGCGACCGTTTCTACATTGTGAGCCAGAACATCCACCCCGGCATCGAGCACAATTTTCAACGAATCAGTTTTACCGCCAAAGTCAGAAACGAGAAATTCAACGCGGATATTTTTGTCTTGTTCACGCAACAAACGCAACGTTTCAGCAAAGATTCCGGCCCCGCCATCGGGAAGGTCATCCCTCGTCACAGTAGTTATGACAACCTGCTTAAGTCCAAGCTGGCCGACAACATCGGCAAGCCGTTTGGGCTCCCCAAGATCAAGTCCCAGCGGTTTCCCTTTAAGGACATCGCAGAAATTACAGCCGCGCGTGCAGTGTTTGCCCAAAATCATGAAAGTGGCAGTTCCTTCGCCGTAACACTCGCGGATATTCGGGCAGGCCGCTTCCTGGCAGACGGAATGAAGACCGTTTTGTTTGAGGATGCTCTTTACGCGGACATAATTTTCGTTCTCGGTGGGCGTGATTTTTATCCATCGCGGAAGTCTCGTATGCGGGACGGCAACACGTTCGCGGATAGTGGGAGTCTTTGCGCTGACTTGCGGCTCAAGCTCTTCTCCGACCGTCTGACTAAAGAAGACTTTTTCCATAATCTAATATACTACCCTAAATTGACTTGTCAGGCACAAAATTATCCAAAAAATACTGGAGAAGAGACGTATTAGAGCCAAGTTCCGTATGAAATGAGCTTGCAAGAATATTACCCTCGGAGACTAAAACCGGAGATTCTCGGTAACTTGCCAGAGTTGCGACACCAGACCCCTTGCGAGTTATCTTTGGCGCACGGATGAATGTGCCGGTGAGACTGGTAAGTCCATTCTTCGAATCGACAGGGATATTATCTTCAAAAGAGAAAATCTGACGACCGTAGCCGTTGCGAAGAACATCGATATCGAGCAATCCAAGCGGTTTGACTCCTGAAAGATTGTCCTCGATAGTCTTTGAGAGCATAATCATGCCAGCACAGGTCCCAAAGGTAGGTTTGGATCCGCAAAATTTCGTCATTGGTTCACGGAGTTTGAAGCGGTCGAGGAGAATATTCATCGTTGTCGATTCGCCGCCTGGGATTATGATGGCATCAAGGCTGACGAGATCGGCGGGCAATTTCACCTGTCGAGCTTTTGCGCCCAGCTTTTCGATCTGTGTGATATGAGCTTGATAGTCCCCTTGAAGGGCCAAAACGCCGACTGTCAATTTGCTGTATTTGCTCATCTCTGATTTAACGCTTCATGTTCCTATAAGTGCCCGAATATAGGGGAGATAGACCAGGTGTCAAGTCTGAGGGATTACTCGCGGTACGGCTGTGTTGAAGTTGAGACACTGGCAAACCGGATTTACGAATCGGCAGTCACTATGTAAGAATGAGAAGCCCCAACTATGCGACTTTTTGCGGATAGTAGAGTTTGAGCAGAGGGCGTGAAGGGTGAAATAAGAGCTCGCTCACTCGCAATACTTATCCCCAGATAGGGCCCACATCAACCGAGAGGTGATAAGCACTATGCCTAGCAGACTGGACGGAACTGCAATAATCTTGATGAACGATAGCATTCGTATTGGCCAAGACCAAACAGATTAGCTTATCTTAAGCTATTTGATCTTTCTTACTTTGATTTCCAGTTCCGATTTCCACTATCAGAGTACTCCACCGATTAGTTTCGCCGACTGGCTTCCAATCTAGACTGTAACTTTGTCCAAGGATAAGGGGGTTCGGGAAGTTCTTTCTCCTAAAGCGTCTGGCCACCAGGGGCTGACCTGCAATGAGATTTCTGCCGTGATGGCTGCTAAAGTCCTTTGAGTCTCCGGTGGCTTCCTTAAGATAGTGCGGCTGGTCGGTTAGCCACAAGAAAACGCCTCCACGATTGTTTTCATGCTTTGAATACTTTTCAAGTTTGTGAAGGTCAAAAAAGGCCTCTTTCCTATTGTCTGGAACAGCTCCATCACTTTGTAATTTGAACTTGCCTTCTATTGCTAACTCAATGCTCTTGTAACAACACACAATATCTATAAACCAGTCACCGAACCTGACGTTAGAATCAAGGCAAATCTGTGGATAATTCTTACTGATCCGACTCGTTAAACAGCTCAGTACTTTCGCTTCCTTCTTGGACCCCTTAAATTCGTGACAATTCCCCCCGGCAATATAGCAACAGACCTCCTGCCACTCTTTGAGCACATAGGATGTGATCTGTCGAAGATTATTGTGGGGCGACGCGGTTGAATTCAACATCAAGCTCCCCCTCGGCTACCTCACTTGCAGTTGCTGCTCGGTGGGGATAGAGACGGCGTCGATTCCGCGCATTGGTTCGCCCAATGCATGCGAGTACTGGGCAATAATCGAATAGTCAGTCCAATGAGTCGTCGCCGAGACAATCGCCTTGGCGCGCTTTTCAGGATTTCTTGATTTGAAAATACCGCTTCCGACAAAAACCGCCTCGGCCCCAAGGTGCATACAGAGCGCGGCATCGGCTGGTGTCGCTACACCCCCCGCGGCAAAATTCGGCACAGGAAGTTTTCCGGTCTTGGCAACAAGCTTGACCAAATCAATCGAGACACGGTGCTCTTTGGCTATGCCATGGAGTTCTTCATTCGACATCACAGTCAGAGTCTTCATCACGCCATTAATCTCTCGAAGGTGTTTGACAGCCTGCGAGATATCTCCAGTACCGGCTTCGCCCTTGGTGCGAATCATGGCCGCACCTTCAGAAATACGCCGCAGGGCCTCGCCGAGATTGCGGCATCCACAGACGAACGGGACTTTGAACGGCCATTTGTCAATATGATATGAGTTATCGGCGGGAGTAAGAACTTCGGATTCGTCAATAAAGTCGACTTCGATTGATTCCAACACACGAGCTTCGATAATATGCCCGATCCGGCATTTGGCCATGACCGGAATGGTGACGACGCGTTTGATGGCATCGATAACATCGAGATCAGCCATACGCGCGACGCCGCCTTCGGCACGGATATCCGACGGCACACGCTCGAGCGCCATTACTGCCGAGGCTCCGGCCTGCTCGGCGAGTTTTGCCTGCTCGGCAGTAGTCACATCCATAATCACTCCGCCTTTGAGCATTTCGGCAAGGCCGACTTTGACTTTGTGTTGCTTGTCGTCGAAATTCATCAGAAAAAACTCCTTACCACCGCGACATATTGTTTTGTCGATTCTTGTGTAACTGGTACAAACGAAATATAGTTTATTCTGTTTCAATCGCAACGCGCATTTTCAATTGACATGAGTGGACTAATATGGCGAGGAGATCGGATCCGAATAATATTCGTTATGCGTCTGAATCCCACAAGGCGAAAGGGGCTGCGACAAAAGTCCCTTTGTTCGAAACATAGCTCATTTTTTATATTCTCTTCATAGGAAAGTTGGTGCACGGGGAAGTACGCAAACCATGACATTGATTATACTGTTACCGCAACATCTTGCACAACAAAGTCTTAGGCGATCAATGAGCTAACATTTCAATAAGCGCATACCCAAATTCAACGAGCAAAAAAACTATGAACCACGACAATAAAAACCTGTTTAAGATTCTGCCGATAGCTGTATATTAGAATGATAGATTTGAAGAAGATATTTTTGAATAAACAGGAGAAGAATAATGTCTGAACAGACACTGACGAAACCAGCCCCGACTGACCAAATCATCATTGTGACGCCCGGAGCGCTTGAGGAAGTGAAACGGCTTTTCAGCGAAGAAGACGCAAAAGACAATCTGTTTCTTCGCCTTGGCATTTCCTCGGGTGGATGCTCGGGAATGTCCTATACCATGTCCTTCGATAATGAACCAAATGCTTTCGACCGTGAATTTGATTTCGACGGTGTCAAGGTTCGCGTTGATCTGAAGGCCTTAGTCTACCTTGCCGGGACGACCCTCGACTACAAAGGCGGCATGATGGGCGGAGGGTTTCAGTTTAACAACCCGAACGCCAAACGTTCCTGCGGATGCGGGACATCATTCACCTGCTAATTTTCGATAAGCGCCCACTGACGCGCATGGGGTCTTTTTAGATTTTAATGTGCGCAGGAATGATCTTTTAGCCCCGAAGATTCCTATGACCTACGAAACCGTTGACCCCAAAGATTTTCTCACCGATGGAATTTTCCGCGAGGACGATTTCATTGCAAAGGTAAATGAGTTGGAGTGGTCCAAATTCGACGGAAAAATGGTCTTGGTTCGGGGCTGCTCGACAATAATGCCGCCCTGGGTCTACATGTTGTTAACCTCCAAACTCATGCCGTTTGCTAAGTCAATTCGATACGGAAACGAACATGACAATCTTGTCGTTCATCGTTCTCAGAGAACAGCAGAGACGAAAAAAACTTGATTCTTTAACCGAATTTCATACCTTTGCGCCCGTTATAAGGATGCTATTTCGAGATTTTTGAGGATATGGAAATGCCGAAAGTTTTATTTTTGCCGCAAAATATAGAAGTGAATGTCTCCAACGGCACGGCTGTGCTCGATGCGGCATTGGATAATAATATCCAGATAGACCACAACTGCGGCGGCAATTGCGCCTGCTCGACATGCCATATCATCGTCGAAACTGGCTATAATACGCTTCCGGAAAAATCCGAGGATGAGCAGGATATGCTCGATGAAGCCGAAGGTCTTACCGACACTTCGCGCCTGGCCTGCCAGTGTATTATCAAAGAAGATTTAATTGTCCGAATCCCTGAAAAAGCGGGATTAAAATGGGACGATGATACGTTCTAACTATTAATTCTCATAAACCGAGAATTCTCTAAGCAGAACCGGCGGGGCTTAACCGCCGGTTTTGCTTTTTTTGCGCCATTTTTCCTTCCAAAGCTTGAGCCATAGATTGCCGATATATAAAACATATATGGCTGTTCATAAAAATAAGAGATTAGAGCGTTCATTTTACGCATCGATTCGCCGCAGCAAGGGCTACTCGCTTATCGAATTGGTGGTCGTGATGATCATCATTGGCATTCTTGGCACAATTGCGGCCAAGTCGATGAAAGCGACGCAGACAATTTCACGAGTTGAGGAAACCCGCGAAGAAATGAAGCGGCTTGCGTATGCCGTTATCGGCAATCCCGACATTCGCTCTGGCGGAGTCAGGACACATTATGGCTATATCGGCGATATTGGCGCCATGCCGGTCAACTTGACCGGGCTTGTGGCAAATCCCGGAGGCTATACAACATGGAATGGGCCGTATATCTCCGACCCCTTTTCGACGGGAGGAGGAAATAGCGAATACTTGAACGATGCCTGGGGAAATGGCTATTCGTACACTGGCGGGACGACAATTTCATCGACTGGCGGAGGAAGCGCGATGACCCAGACGCTTGCTTCCTCGATAAATCATCTTCTGTACAACCGAGTTGTCCTCAATATTACCGACCTGAATAACACTCCCCCCGGCACGACATACAAAGATTCAGTCAAAGCCCTGCTGACAATCCCAAACGGAACCGGATCGACCACAACCAAAATCAAATTTCCTGATTACAATGGCAGAATCCAGTTCGACTCCATCCCGATCGGACTTCATACTCTGCGTGTAGTGTACACTCCGAACAACGACACACTATCGCGAACTGCCAATATCGAAGCTGGCTCCGACCATAACTTGCTGATACAACTTTTCCGGAAAGTCTGGTAGTAGTGATGAAATTGATGCGTAGAAATCAGGCTGGGTTCAGTCTTATCGAATTGACGGTCGTCATGGTCATCATCGCGGTGATGCTCGGATTCGCCATGCAATCTATGACGGTCATTGTCGAAGATACCAAACGCGTTCGCACCCAGCGAGAGATGGAAATGCTCAGTCGCGCCATAACCGGCGACCCTGACAGAGTGCAGGACGGTCAACGCGCCGATTTTGGTTATGTCGGCGATATCGGCGCATTCCCAGTCAATCTCAATGCCCTCTATACAAATCCCGGGGGCTTGCCAACCTGGGATGGCCCATATATTCAAAACGAATTTACTCAGGACACGGTTTCTTACAGACTTGACGACTGGGGCGCGGCCTACACCTACTCCGGCGGCGTGACCATTACTTCCCCAGGTGGTGGAAGCGCCATCACCGAAAAAATCGCAGATGCCTCATCTGACTATCTTCTGAACACGGTCACAGGCATTATTAAAGACAAGAATGATTCGCTCCCGGGCTCGATTAAGAAGGATTCAGTGAACATCGTGGTGACTTTTCCTCGAGGGGCATCGGGAAATATTACACGGACAGTCAATCCCAACTCATCGGGCGCATTCACAATCGATTCGCTTCCTGCCGGGGTGCGGGATTTTAAAGTCATATACAAGCCTTTAAACGATACGCTCAAAAGAAATTTCACTGTCCTGCCCCGGCACAAAAATAGCCCGGGACTTGATGTAAAATTCGCATCAGCGCATTTTGGTTCAACCTCAAGCTCACTTACATTTGTTGCCAGCTCTGACACCGTCAATGGCACCGGCTGCGCAAGTTTGCGACTGTGGATTGTAAACAATACCGGCGCATCTCGAACCATTTCGACCATACGGGTTACATGGGCAGCTCCAACCGCATACTATAGCCAGATTGTATGGAACGCGAATAATGTCTTTAATTTGGCTGGTTCCCCGAGAGGAGTATCAGGCACGACATACACATTCTCGTCTGCACAGACCATCAATTCTGGGTCCAGCATCCAGTTGAGAATTGAAGACTTTCGCAGCAATAACACGAACGGCGGTGGGGGGCGCGTCTCCATGTCTGGTCGAACAATCACCATATTACTTTCCGATGGGTCAACTTTTACAGAGGTGCTGCCAACATGCCCGTAATATCACCAGTAAGTGAAAACTCAGGTTTTACATTAGTTGAGCTGGTGATTGCAATTGTCATCGCCGGCATTCTTGCCACAGTCGCGCTTCGTTCAGGGAAAACAATCAGTGATATTTCCAGAGTCGAGGAAACAAAAGCTGAACTTGATGCCCTTGCAACGGCAATTGCAGGAAACGCAACCCTTGCCAATAACTCAGTACGAACTGACTTTGGTTATGTTGGGGATGTCGGGGCACTTCCGGCAAATCTCGATGCGCTTTACACGAATCCAGGCGGCTATGCAACATGGCGGGGACCGTACATCCCTAATCGCTTCAGCCAGGTAGCTGATGATTATAAAAAAGACAGCTGGGGAGTGGATTATACGTTCGGCAGTACGACTATTACCTCCACAGGCGGCGGGACTTCGATCGTAAGAAAGGTCGCGGAGGCATCGTCCGATTTGACAATTAATCGCGTTACCGGGATTCTCTATGATCTGGATGGCACTCCCCCGGGAAGCACATATAAAGATTCGATCACCCTCCGTCTGACCATCCCAAACGGGACGGGCAGTACAATAACGAAAACGAAGACGCCTAACGCAGGCGGTTTCTTCACTTTCGACTCCATCCCAATCGGAAATCATGACCTGCAGGTAATTTATAAACCGCTCAATGATACAACATCGCGGTTTGTCACAGTAACCCCCAAATCGACAGTCTATAATGAACACGCATTTTCTACAAATCTTTGGGTGTCGCCGTGAATCTTTTTTTACAGCGGCAGTCGGCGTCCAGCCAACGCGGTTTTACACTTATTGAAACCATTCTCGTGATAATTATTTTGGGAATCATGGCGGGTGTGGCAACGCAAAAAATGGGCTCGGCCATTTCGACCGCACAAAGCGAGCAGACTAAAAAGGAACTTGATCAGCTTGCACAAGCCATCGTTGGCAATCCTGAAACGTACGCTTTGGGCAGCCGAGCTGACTTTGGGTACGTGGGGGATATTGGCTCGCTTCCTACTAATCTCGATGCGCTCGTAACGAATCCAGGCGGATACACAACTTGGGATGGGCCGTATATGGAATCCGGAATCGCACCGACCGACTACAAAAAAGATGGCTGGGGATCGAACTATTCCTATTCAGGAACAACGATCACTTCGACAGGCTCAGGTTCAACCATTGATAAACTGTTTGCTTCATCATCAGCGATCCTGCTTGCTAACTCTATTTCCGGTATAGTCACCGACGCCAACAAAACAATCCCCGGCTCCATTTACAAGGATTCCATCCGCATTCTTTTGACATTTCCCAATGGTGCAGGAAGCACAACGACAGCCTCGACCAATCCGACCAACAAAGGTAATTTCTCGTTCAGCAATATACCAATTGGAAACCGCGAGCTTCGCTTTATCTACACTCCGGCCACTGATACGGTGAGCTATCCGATCGCTGTCTATCCGGGCAAGACCGTAAAGTTGGAAGTGACCTTCCCGACCGATCTCTTTTAAGATTCTTTGACTGTCAAATTTATCCCGCGCTTTTTGAGTTGTGGAATAAAAAGCGATGGCGTTATCGCCACTTCCTGCGGTTTCACTCCCCGAACTGAAACCTGACCTGCGGCAGCCATCCATGCAATAATCGCGGCCGGAAATGCAGTTGTGCGCATCATAGCAGTGAGCCCGGTTCGTGTCTCCTGTCGGTCGACAATTTCATAGACAACTCTTTTCTCTTTCCCAGCTTTGGTTCCTTCGAGGGTAAGCCGGACAAGAACCAAGTCTAAATCACCGAATGAAAGATTCTGATCGAGCACAGCTTTGAGTACCGCGCGAGGCTCAACCATTTGACCGTTCACTGAAACAGGTTTGCGCGATGCAAGACCGATCTCCAGCATCGGCTTAATCAGTTTGCAATGGCCTGGATATCGTATGGTCTTGTAATCAAGAAAATCGATGACATTCTGATAGGTGTCTGGCAATGTCGATGTCCCGCCGGAAGTATAAAAGGCCTCGAGTTCACCGATGCCGTCAAACTCCAGCGCTTCAATATCGGACATTGGATTCACAGTCTTATGGACGCCATTCTCCAAAATTATACAGGGCTCCCAATATTCGTTGATAAGACCTTCGGCGCTGAAAACCATCTGATAATTGAGCGGCGGGCGCGGTGATTGCGGCAAGCCACCCACGCGGATTTTTAACGAACGAACTTTGTCGAATTTGGAGATGCCGTCAGCGGCGATAATGGACACCATCCCCGGCGCAAGGCCGCAATCCGGAACAATTATGACATTGGCCTTTTCGGCTTCGTCATTCATGGCTATTTGTTGCCGCACGGTATCGTTGTTGCCGCCAAGATCAACCAGATGACACCCGGCTTTGATAGCCGCGCGGGTCAAACCGGGGTTATATTTGTAGGTCACACACGAAACTGCAACATCGTAACGTTTGAGGATGCCGAAGGCCTGCTCTTCATTGCCAGCATCGAGCTGGTCATGGATTGTGTTGGCGTCCCCATATCGGCTTGCGACTTCGGCGGCAAGTGTCGGCGAAATATCATAGACCCCGGTTCCGGTAACGCCCTCGGCTTGGCAGAGATCATAAAGGGCGGCGCGTCCCATGAGCCCTGCGCCAATAACTGCTATTTTCATTATAAAAGGTCCTTTTCTCTTTTTTCTGGAAAGGGAAATATAGAGAGGAATGTTCTTGAGTCAACAGGATTCCCGCGGGGCAAAGATGAATTGCCCGGTGCAATGTTCATTGCAATGAACTGCTGCCGCTTGTATTGACCCTCTAGCGCATGTCCGGGGCGGCGGAGCGACGCGGCAATCTCATATTCCCCGATATTCGTAGGTCAGTCCGCCGCGGCGGACTGACATCTTTTCATTGGTATCTTTTCCCGTTCCGTCAGGTCTGCTATGTATCATGTCAAGCCTGAAGTCGAGGTGTAGCCGCGAAGTGTCTCACTCTGCTATTCGCAGCCGCTTGTGAGCGCTGCAT
>JAWXAN010000065.1 GCA_034439475.1 Candidatus Zixiibacteriota bacterium | reverse complement strand
TTTGAAATAAAGAGATGATCAATGAGCGCAGTCAGATCACTGATATCTACAGTACCGGCAAGGTCGCAATCAATATTGCCGGTTAGACCCGCGCAACAATTTCCGCCGGTCGGACAGCTATTAGCCGCTGAGTTATTACCCTCAGACCACAGCGTAACATTGCCGGGGAAATTATATACTGTTATAACATCTTCCCAGAAGCCCTTGAAGTCGTTATAATTTGCGCAGGCTCGCTTTGGCACAACCTGCATGCTGTCGAGATTTATTCCGAGTTTGCCAAATCCAATAAGTGTCGGACAGGTCACTCCGGAAAAATACGGGCCATTGAGGCAGACCGAAGTTCCAAGCGGCAGACTCACAATAGCAGTCGTGAGCGGAGGCAGTACAACGGCGAAAAGATTTCCGGCGAAAATTTGTGTGCCCGGTTTGGCGCAGTTCGGTATTGCCGGGCTGACAGAGTAAATGGTCGGCTTCATGTCAATAGTCAAATTAGCGTTGGTCATATTCGTCACCCGCCACTTTACCGTCGTTATTGCAAATGGATAGGTGCTGAGACAACCGGTTTCGATGGGATCTTGATATACGGCATAGTGTTCGTTTCCGGCGTACCATCCGGTCAGAAAACCCGCATTCGGACCCTGCCAGTTTCCGTTACACACAACAGAGGACGTTTTTGAGCTCTTATGGATTATCCCACCAGTTGCTGCATCGATTTCAATTACAGGGAATTGTACTGGCGAAAGTTCGCCGCTCGTGCGCTCTTCAGCTAAATTTGCAGGAAGCACTTCTGCTACAGGCGAGGACTCTGTACATGGGGCAATCATAACTATCAAAAATGCTATGAAAAGCACGGGAGAAATAATTATGCGCAATCGGGTAATGTCTTTTGTTCTCATCTCGGCCTATGTATGATAGTATAATTATGACAAACGTTTTAGTCAATACAACTTCCTCACATTGAATCATCACAAGTATCGCATAACACGACTTTTGTGGCCGTCTTTGAAGTTTAGCTCTATATAATTGAAAATACAGATATCCCAGTCGACAAAACAGTCAACACTGGCAACTTCGCGAGCCACTATGGCCGCTGTCCGAAGCGCGCATATTTCTTCGGTTAGATCATTGACCGATTCTCCAAGCCATGCCGGTTTTCCGGTCTCAAAGGCAATAATAGCGACAATATATCGGTCAAGGTAGCGGGCATGGTTATAAAACCGCTGGTTGCAGAGAAGCCGTACAGATTTGTCGATCGCTCTCAACAGCGACTGGCGATAATCATGGACGACTTTGAACATAACGAGATATTGCCCTTCACCAATCAAATTCGCCGTCTCCTCGCGCATAAAACGAAATGACTCCCGAACTTTGGCAACTGCCGATACGGACGAATCGGCATCGACAAAGGCTTTGACAGCGTTGCCAGTAAATTGCAGCACCGCCTCGGGATATGTAATGGTATAGAGCATAGGCTATTCGGTATTATCGGCCTACCGAGGGCCAGACTTGACAATAATGATGGTTCAGTTTATTGAACTGTATGAGGGGAATCAATTCTCTTAGCGCCTGTCCCGAGTCAGGAACAAATTGCCCTTGGGCTTGATTTTTCACACAAAAATGACTATCTTGCAGGTTGAAGAGAAGGAAAAGCGCATTTTGAACCGGGTCTTATTCTCTTGCCATCTATCGCGCGCAAGCAATGTAGAAGATACTCCTGTAGCTAACCATATCTGTAACGAGGCGAACATTTAATGTCCCGTATATGTGGCGTTATCAATCCCAGCTTGTCCAAGGAGTTCGTGGCCGCTGTTCTAAACAAGCTGATTGCTCCCATGGTTCATTCCGCTGATTTTTCTCAGGATGCATGCCCGCTCAATGGCGCCGGCTTCGCTCGAACTTTTTTCTCTTCTCATAATTTTTCCACACATAGTTATGCCAACCCCGAGAAAACGCTCCTTTGTCTCTTCTCCGGCTACCTTCGCGATTTCCCGAAACTCCGCGAACAGGTCAGATATGAGAGTTCCGGCCAAGCCTCGGTTTCGACTCCTGCGGATTTGTTTGCCTATCTATTGCCCAGACATGGTATCCAGATTCTTGCTAATCTGAGCGGAAGTTTTGTCTTTGCGCTTTGGGATTCAACAAGCCAAACTTTGCAACTCGGCTCCGATCGCTTTGGCATGGCGCCGCTCTATTTTCGACACAGCGGCGCGCAATTGCTGTTTGCCTCAGAGATCAAAGCTCTCCTCGCGATTGAGTTGGAGGCCAGTGTAAACCTCGCCGCGCTTGAGGAACTCTGCGCATTTGGCTCTCCGTTGGGCGAAGACACACTGTATCCTTCGATCCACCGTCTACCCGTTGGGTCTGTCATGACCTTCCGGAACGGCCAAGTCACATATGAGAGACACTGGTGGTTTGATAAAGTCTTTGCCACACGGACAATCACGCTCCCTGATTTCCTTGATGAAGCTCAACGGTTGCTTTCAACTTCCATTGCTTCACTCATGCAGCAGGTCGAGAACCCAATTTGCTTGCTCAGTGCAGGATTTGATTCACGGCGGATTTTGCTTGAACTCGTCAAACACTCCCCAAAATTAATTTCCTATACTGCGCCGATTGTCGATCACAACGGGAATTGGATGTGCGATGTAACTATCGCGCGAGCCCTTTGCCATGAATACGGTGTTCCGCATATCGGCATCAACCTGCCACCGCCATCGGATCAAGGCCAGATTACGCGATACACTCGCATGCTGCTGGATTTTGAGACCGACTCCCATGCCTGGATTCTTCCCTTAATTTCAGAAATCCCGGCAGGCAGCGGAGTGAATTTCGACGGACTCGGCGGCGATGTTTTTTGCGATGCTCACTTTACTTATCAGGCTGAAGCCGATCATATGGATGACCCGGCTTGGCTTGCAAGATCAATAGAAACCCGTTTCTCTAATCTGTGGGAATCGCATTTCAGGCTAAAAAGAGATGCCCTTCCATTTTCAACGCGTCTTGAAAATCAGCTTACAAATCTTCCCTATTTCGACCACCGCCATATGGTTTTCTTTTTTAGCAATTGGAGCCGCCGCAAGACTGCGCTCCAGCCTAACGGCCTGCTTTCACTTAAGATCGATTCTGTTTTTCCGTTTCTCGATTACGAGCTCACTGATTTCCTGCTCTCTGTTTCACCTATGTGGAAACGAACAAACGAAGTCTGCGAGGCGATGCTGAGACGAAGTCATCCCGAGCTCATGCAAAAACTACCCAGTTCACACACACCCAACATATTTACGAATCCGGGTCCTGCTTCAATACCGTTTTGTGAAAAAGTTCCTCCGAGATACCATCAGGAGTCTCTCGAATCTCTCTACCAGACTGCCAGCAGTGACATTATGGCCGGCAAGGGCGTGCTGCCCCAACTATCGCGCCATGCACAGACTGCGGCTTTCGGGTTTTGGGGAATCAGGCCACAGAGACTTATGCCGCGAGCTTTTACCAACCGCTCCTGGCCTCTGCGACTGGCCGGGTTGTATGCCCAGCAACGTCGAACGGTCACCGAGCCGGACTGGGCCAAAGAGCAAACCGTCCTCGCCCAAGAATACATATATCATCGAAAACCCGTCGCCACACCCGCCTCCACTATAAAATCCTGATAGCTGCCTTCTCTCCTGACACTTTTCCAGTGTACCTTTTTCTTCGTTCCCTGCTGTACGTCCCCGTGCACCAACTTCTCATATTTTAACGCGTTCACTGCGTCGGAATGGCGGCACAAGAATCAAAGCCAACTTTCCCAACCCGCCATTGCGAGTTTCGCTTCTGAGCCCGCTGTGGCGAATGGCAATTTCATATTCGTCTTTCACCTATTCCGTCGGGTCTTGCTTACTTCGAGCGAACAGCGAGGAGTGAGCGCTGAGGCCACCGAAGTCCGCCTGTGGCGGGTGACCTCACGATCTCATGCCACACGCGGCAAGAAAAACCCCTGTATCCCCAACCCCCCTACATCCACTTCTTGAATAATTTCAGAATCCCCTGATCCCAACCGACACGGTGGGTCACACCTGCTTTTTGAGTCGTGAGTTCATCTTTATGCTCAAGGTACCACTTGTGCGATGTAATGAGCGCGTCCTGATTCGAATAGCGGGATTTCCAGCCAAGTTTTGATTCAATCTTCTCCGTCGAAACATACGAATCTTTATCAGCCGTCCCGTAGACCCATTTATAGAGGGGGGATATTTTCATAAATTCAAAAAGTGCCAGTGCCCCTTTCACCAGAGGCGCAGGTGTCGGCATCACTCTTGCCCCGTTGCCGGCAAAATCACAGAGCGCCCCGACATCGAGTTTGACCTTCTCAAATCTCTGCGCCCCAACATTGAAAATATCATTTGCCAACTGCGGCGAAGCCGATCCCGCGAGCCAGATGGCCTCAATAAGGTCGGTCACTTCAAGCAATTGATAGAGATTTTCACCCTTGCCGATTATAGGAATCCGTTTGCCCGAATCCACCCAATCATAGAGAATCTGAAACACCCCCAGCCGCGCCGTTCCGATAAATGTTTTTGGCCGAATGACCGGCACGCACATCCCCTGTTCGCGGAACTCAGCGCAGATCTCTTCGCCCGCGATTTTGCTCTCTCCGTACGCGCCAACTCCATAGACCGGATCTGTTTCAACGAGCGGGTGCTTGTCCGGCAGGCCGTAGACAGCCGTCGAAGAAATAAAAATCAGCCGTTCAACATTGCATTTTCTTGCCTGCTCAAGCGTGTTTCGGACTCCGGCGATATTGGTCGTCATTATCTCTTCGCGCGGCCAGAGCGGCAGGGCGGCGGCAGTGTGAATGATAATGTCAATTTTGTTATCATGGATTAGCCGGTACATGGCATCGGCATCACGGACATCGACATTGCGCAAAAGCGCGCCATCGGGATATTCGTCTTTGAAAAACGGCGCGATATCATTGCAGGCAATGAAAGAGACACCTCGCTCGGACAGATTTCTGGCAAGGTGGTACCCTAAAAATCCTGCTCCGCCGGTGATGAGTACTCGTTTTCCGATCATATTACCACTTCGTTCTCCGGTTCTCTCTTAAAAAATAAAAGAGGGGCAGGTTCATTCCTGCCTCTGGAGTAGTATGTATCATTTACCGAGTTCCGGCAAACCTGAAATTGAGCACGCAAACAAGCTAATCGACTTCGTCAACTTTGGTCTCCCGCCAGGTCAATTTCAGTTCAATGATACGCACGAGGGTAAAAAACACCGCGGCTATCACCGGGCCAATGACAACCCCCAGCAGGCCGAACATCAAAACTCCGCCCATGAGCGTGAAAAATAATAAGAGCGGGTGAAGCGCGGTGCGGCCAGCCAATAAATAGGGCCTCAGGAAATTATCGGCCTGACTGACCAAAATTATCCCAAGCGCGATAACCAGGATTCCCTTGCCCGGGGAACCGTCAAAGATCAAAATGAGTCCGCCGGGGATGTAGACCAGAAAACCGCCGATGAATGGTATCAGCGACAGGAAGGCCATCACCGCTCCCCAAAAAATCGGAGACTGCAATCCGAAAATCCAAAAAATAATCCCGCCCAGCAATCCCTGAAGCAGCGCAATCGCCACACCGCTGTACATAGTCGCCTCGATTATTTCTCGAAGCTGCGTATAGGTGGCATCAATCTGGCTATTCGTGAGCGGCGTAATTCGTTTTAGTTTATCAACCCATCGATTTCCATCCCGCAGGAAATAAAAAAGCGAAAACATGATTATAAAAAAATAGAGCAGAGACTTCGTGACGTTCGTGGCAATCCAGGTAGACTTACCGACAACCAGACCGGTAACCTTCTCTATTGCATCTCGCACAAGCCCGGCCAGATTGATATTCGACACATCCATATACGGTGAAAGCTTGATTTTAATTGAACTGAACCAAGGCGGATCATAGGTGAAATATCTCTGAAGTTCGCCGCTTTTATACGCATTGTCCACATGCCGAACAATCCCATAGGCCTCGTTCACCAGCGCAATAAAGAGATAACTAACCGGCCCGAGGATGAGAAGAAGGACGACAACACACACCGCCGTTGCGGCTAAATCGGGAGACTTCATCCTCGCTGAAAACCATCGAAAAAGCGGATGAAACGTTATAGCCAGAATTATCGCCCATGCGATCGGCACAAAAAATGGGACGATGAGCTTATAAAAGAGATAAAAGCAGACAATACAGAGGAGAATGAACAGGCCGGCAAAAAAGTCTCTTCGCTTCATACACTATGATACACTTCCCATCCCATACTTTCAAACTACGCAGTTCAATAATCATACACAAGAGCAAAGCGAAGGCCACCGAAAGGCGCACTGTGCGTGAAAGAGCACAATCGCAAGCTCACACCCAACACATACCGCGATTCTGAGCGTGTATCAGAAAGCGCATGCCGAGTTTAACCAGAATATTCTTGTTCTTTATTTTCATTCTTGCATATTGAAAGCAAGTCTGTTATGACTTGGGTGGCGTATAAACGGCATGGACCAGATTGTTTGTTCAATAATTGCACGATGTCTCACCGTTTCAGCTGAAAAAAACTTAAACGATTGCTGTAAAGAATCTTAGAGTTTGACCGATGAAGTTTAGTATGTAACAAGAAAACGGCGGGCAGGGACGTATGCCATGTCTATGTTCGCGAATTTTAACGACTCAATATGTAAGGAGTTGACACAATGGCAACAAGAAAAAACCGTTCCAGCGTTCGTCGTGCGGCAAGCCGTCGCACAACACCAACCCGTCGCAGCGCGACAAGCCGTCGTACCGCTTCATCCCCACGTCCGACAGCTCGTCGTACGTCCACACGTCGCGCCTCCAATGGCGGCAGCCCTTGGACCAGCACGGAAATCGCATTTATGCGCAAGAACTATCGCAACCAGAGCACTTCATGGGTTGCCCGTCAGCTTGGCCGCACAGTCTATTCGGTTCGTTACAAAGCGTCCGATCTGAGCATCAAGAAGGCTAATCCGTCGGTGTGGAAGAGCAACGGCAAGAACACCCCGACCACAAGCCGTCCGACCTCCAAGGCTCGTTACGGCAACTCCACACGTCGCCCAACCCGTCCGGTCGGCCGTCATGCCTCCGGTCGCACTGCCTCGCGCACCCGTCGCTAGTACGGTATAGTTGACTCGCATAAGAGTCAGCGAATTAGTTTTTGATATTCGAACGAAACCCCGCCTCGTAAAGAGGCGGGGTTTTTTGATTGGTGGGGTGGGTGTTCGCAAAATGTCACCCCAGCCCGCTACGTCGGAATCGCTACAAGATGAAGAATACATGAGATTGTTTTGTCACTCCTAAGAAGTCACACTGGTAGGGCGAATCCGTCTTCGAACCCGCCAGTTTTTGTCTTCAATTTGAGAAAAGATGTCGAGACCTAAGAAGGTTTAGACCTACCAAATATCAGAAAACATGAGATTGAGGCTTTGTTTCTTGTACCACCGTCCGCCGCGGCGGACGGTG
>JAWXAN010000064.1 GCA_034439475.1 Candidatus Zixiibacteriota bacterium | reverse complement strand
TCCCGCACGAAGAATTAAGAAGTGCAGTCAGCCTTCTATTTTGTCATTCCAGTCCGCCACGGCGGAGAATCCATCTTCGTCCGTGCAGTCGGGCGTCTCGGCCTGACTGTCTCGACGTGTCGGGCATCCGCCGCCGCGGCCCGACACCACACGGTTCACTTTATTATCGTCAGCTTCCCGATCTGGCTTCTTCCCTCTGATTCAACCACCCAGTAATACAACCCCGATACCGCCAACTGCGTATTCCGCGTCACTAAATCCCAGGTTTCATAAGAGGCATCAGCGGCTCCTTTGGGATAACTGTGTTTGAGCCGGCGGATGAGATCGCGGGCGCCCCCCCGGACACGCTCCGACCAGGTTCATAACTCAGCCGAACGGCCTCCAGTTTGAACTGCCGGTCATACCTACGACGCGTCTGATTTGACATATACACACCTCCGGATAGGAATATAACCCCATCTTCTTGTTGTGTCAGTAAACAGGGGGAAGGTCAGTCATTGCTTCCTTTGGTCTTCGATACCTTTAGCCGCAATCCTCTGGTGATGCATTATTGATACGCAGCCGAGTTATTAGATGTCAGAGCTATTTTGACCCCTTAAAATCCCCCGCCTGCCTGCCCGTGGCAATCTCATGCTGTTCAATAAATAAACTGGTCATTTAGCCGATATAATCGCTATGGAAGCGCTGCATACATAATGAAGCTATTTTTAGGCCGCCCAAAAACTCTCCTGCCGCAGATTGATTCGATTTATCTCATCACGCGGTTCATGGTTCTCCTCGGTTTTTGCTGGCTTGCATTTTTCTGGCAGGCTCGGCCGATAGGGGATATGCTTGTCTACACCATAATCGGCACCTATGCCATGCATTTGGCAATTTTCTATGGCGCGACCAAGGACAAGTTCGATCTCAAATTAGCCTATCTTTCATCCATCATCTATGATCTGATTTTTATCCCGGTCTATATTCTCTTCACCGGCGGCGTTGACTCATCGCTCTATCTTCTTTTTTACATGACCGTTTCAGTCGCGGCCTATATCCTCACTTTCTGGTTTGCGATTCTCGTTGGGGCTCTCGTGACTGTCGCCTATCTCGCTATTGTTTACGGAGAGATAAGCCCCGAACAGGGATTTGATATTGTGATGCGCATCGGATTTCTTTGGGCTTTTTTTCTGACCATCTCGTATGTCTCGGTCTATATGCGGCGAACCGAAACTCGAGTGCTGAAACTTTTTGATACTCTGAATCTTCGTACCGCAGAGCTTGAACATTCACAAACCCAGCTTGAGATGATCTATGAAAATACCCGTAATCTGGCCTCGATTCTCGACCCCGAGGCTGTGGTCAAAGAGATTATGCGGCTCATGGGCGGCACGCTCCAGTACGGAACATACGCGATTGTATTTCGTAACAAGTCGGAAGGATTTTATTTCCGGGCGCGTTCAGTTGACAAACATGAGAATTTTCATCCCAAAGCAATTGAATCGAGTCAGATCAGCCTCATCAGTAAAGTGGCCGAAATGCAGGAGATGATTCGAATCAAAGATATTCGGGGACGCACAGATTACGTGGCTCTCCATCCGCAGACCCGTTCGGTAATTATCATCCCGCTTACATCCCACGGGCGTACCCACGGATTGCTTGTGGCTGAATCTCCCGAGATCGACCGGTTCCGCGAACGAGATCAACAGATGCTGGCTATTGTCTCACGGTCTGCCGCACTGGCTCTGGAAAATGCGGAACTTCATCGGCGAACCGAAGAGTTGACAATTATCGATGAATTGACAGAGACCTATAACTACCGCTATTTTGTGCGTAAATTGGAAGAGGAAAAAAAGCGAGCCATCCGTTACAGCCTTCCGCTGTCAATCATCATGGTCGATCTCGATTGGTTCAAAAAACTCAATGACTCATACGGCCACGAGGTCGGCAATATTGTTCTCCGCGCGCTCTCCAGAGTGATAAAGCAGTGTATCCGCGATGTTGATATTTTTGCGCGATATGGCGGCGAGGAATTTGTGATTATTCTCCCGCAGACGCCGGAAATCGAAGCCAAGCAAATTGGCGAGCGAATTCGCGCCCAATCAGAGCTGACAATTATCGATGCCGGTTCATCAGGGAAGGTCAAAGTTACCGTTTCGGTCGGCGTGTCGTCATTCCCTGAGAACGGGAAATCACACGAAGAGCTCCTTACGATCGCCGATCAGGCTCTTTACCGCGCGAAAGGTTCAGGCAAAAATCTTGTCTGTGTTGCATAATGTCTAAAAACAGCGTAGAGTATAGACGAACCCGGATAGCGTTAAAGTGTTTCAGGGGTAAATAAATGGAAAAGATAAGAAAACAACTCGGCCAGCTTTTTATTCTCGGATTTCCCGGGGCCAAACCGCCAGATCAGTTTCTTTCATTCATCTCGGAGGAAAAGATCGGCGGAGTCATTCTCTTTGAAGAAAACTGCCCGGGCTATCAAGCGACTCTTGAAAACATAGAGACCATCCGCCGCGCCTTGCAGCCAGACAATCCCTTCATTGCGATTGATCAGGAAGGCGGACGCGTCTGCCGACTCCGCGGCGCCCCTGCTGAATATCAGGCGGCGGCGGACTATGGCCAACTGGGAAATGTCGAGCGGTTCACCGAGGACTACTCACGCTCGGCAGGGTACATGGAGTCATTGGGAATTAACCTTAACTTTACACCCGTCGCCGATATTTTCCTGAATCCCGCAAACAGCTGTCTTGCCGGACGCTGTTTCGGAGACAACCCCGAACTTGTCAGCCGCTTCGTCCTCGCCTCTATTCAGGTTTCAAACGCCAACGGACTGCTATCCTGCGCGAAACATTTTCCGGGACTTGGCGACACCGGCTTTGACCCCCACATTGCAACTGCAGAATCAGACTATGACCAGTTTGTGTGGAATCAACGCGAAAAAGTACCTTTCTCTGTCGCAATCAAAGCGGGCGTCGATTTGATTATGACAACTCATCTCCGTTTGCCGAAACTGGATTCAAAAATTGTAACGGGCTCTTCCAAGATTATCAATACCCTCCTCCGAGGAGAACTTGATTTCGACGGCCCGGTTATCACCGACGATCTCACTATGGCTGGAGCCGATGAACTTGGCTCGTTCGGCGAGCGGACGGTCGCGGCCTTTCAGGCGGGCCATGATATGCTTCTTTATGGCAGAAACTATGAGGCCTCAATGGAGGCCTTCGACTACTTTGTCGAAAGTGTGGATCGCGGCGAGATAGACCATGCCCGACTTCGCTCATCATTGCAGCGTGTAGGCGGATTGAAATATAAACTCGAGCGGTCGCTCTTGCGCTAAAATATGACGCTCGCCGACCTGCTGAAAAAAAAGACGTTGGTTGCGCTCGGTCTGAATTCGGGAACATCGGCAGATGGTCTGGATATGACCGCTCTGACAATTACAAAAGATAAAAATCAATCCGTGACGTATCGCCTCGAAAGCGGACGTTCGCAGGCATACCCCGCTAAACTTCGAAATGAAATACTTGCCTTCTCAAATGAGGACGCTCCTCAGTTGAGCAGACAGATGTATCTCGATCAGACACTTGGGCGTTTTTACGGCCGAACGGCGGTCTCGTTTATCCGGCGACTCGCAAAGCAAGGAATCATTGTCGACGTTATTGGTTCACACGGTCAAACTGTCAGACATCTCCCTCAGCGCGCAAAATATCTTGGCGCAGTAGTCAATGGCACACTCCAACTCGGATCACTTGAACAGATAGCGGAGCAAACAGGCAAAGTTGTCTGCGGGGATTTCCGGCAGGCCGATATCGCGCTTGGAAACGAAGGCGCTCCGATCACGGTTGCGGCCATGAATTATCTCTTCAGTGATAGAGACGAATCAAGGCTTATCGTGAACATTGGCGGCATCGCGAATTATTTCTATTTTCCGGCTGGTAGCTCAGCCCATAAAATAAACGCCGCCGACAGCGGCCCAGGCAACTCCCTCTCAGATTTACTTTCGCTGAAATTGTTTAATGAAAAATATGATCGTTCTGGCCGCCATGCCTCTGCAGGGAAGGTGTCTGTTCCGCTTCTCAATATCTTAAAACGGCATTCCTTTTTCAGAAGTAAAAATATCTCGACAGGTCGAGAGGAATTCGGCGCTGAATTGCTCAAGCAAGCTTTAGCCTACGCCAAAACACATTCGCTTAAAAAAGACGATATTATCGCGACACTGTCGGAACTTACCGTGCATGGTATACTGGCATCGATTAAGCCGCTCATAGCGAAGGACAATAATATCAAAAAATTGTATTTGACTGGCGGCGGAATAAGAAACAAATTTTTTGTTAGACGGCTTGTACAAGAACTGCCTGAGCTGACTATTGAGCCAATTGACAACCTTGGCGTTCCGACTCAATGGGTGGAAGCCGCGGCCTATGCCGTGATGGCTGAGCGGACAGTTCGCTCTGCGCCGATGCCTACCAACTATTCGGGAGGTGGACGAGTAAAACAAATGGCAGTGCTGGGCAAAATAGCCCAGCCGCCTGTCTCTGTTGTGAAGGCAGGAATAAAATAAAGAAAGACGGTCGTTCGTGCTAAACATCTCCATTACGCGTACTGCATCGCTTATATCTCGCGGAGCCGCTCTTCTGGCTCTGTTTGTTTTATTTCTCAGTTGCGGAAGTGTCGCGAGTCTTCGCGATGACGGACTCAACAATGCCTTGCGCGTTCCGTTTGTGCGTGTGCTCATTCAGGAAGGAAAAGACCAGACCGAGTTGTCGACCGATGACTCGTACGCCATCGAATGTCTCGCACAGGGTAAGCAGGACGTCTATTACTCGGCCAGCCCGATTGTCGCTCGGGTTATTCGCGGCAAACTCGAAATTCGCAATGAACGGGATGAAATCATTCAGGCAAATCTTGACGAAGTGAACATCATTCCGCGCGGAAATAACAACCGAATCAACGTGGCGGATAAACGCTATCGCGGAATTGTCAAAGTCCTTCCCAACGGCGAGACGGTTCAGATTATAAATCTTATCTACATGGAAGATTATTTACGCGGAGTGGTGCCGCCTGAGCTTGGACTGCGCTCAGACGACGAAATTGAGGCGATAAAGGCTCAGGCTCTTGCTGCGCGGACATATGCCATGTCACGTCTTGGTCAGTATGGAGCCGAGCCGTATGACCTCAAAGCAAGTATACTCGACCAAGTTTACAACGGGGCCGGAATCGAAAACGCGCTCGTCAATTCAGCTATCGACCAGACACCGGGAATGGTCATTGTCTATCATGATGCCCTGATTGATGCCTATTACCATTCGACCTGTGGAGGTATGACTGATGACATTGAAGATGTGTGGGAAAAACGGGAACAGCCATATTTGAAAGCGGTGAATGACAGCGCGGCTTGTTCATGGTCAAAATACTTCTCGTGGAAAGAATACTTTACCGAGAGTCAGATCCGCAGTCGTGTTGAGCAGTATCTTTCAAATGACCGCGGGCGAGATTTGCGTTTGGGAGAAGTGACCGATGCCATAATCGGACTGCGAACAGCAGGGGGACGCATAGAGAAGTTTTCAATTCGTACCGATGAGGATATATACCATTTCCGCAAGGACAGAATCCGGTGGGTTATGGGACGGACATCAAATCCTGATCTGATTCTTCCGTCGGCACGCTTTGATATTGCAATCGACAGAGACGCCCAAAGCCATTTTACGGGTTTCTCAATCAATGGTCACGGATACGGACATGGTGTCGGAATGTGTCAATGCGGCGCGATTGGCAAAGCCCGCCAAGGCTGGACGTATGAGGATATCCTGAAACTGTACTATACCGGCATTGATATCAAACGCCTTTACTGATCAGGTTGTAACGTTGAAGACTATCTGCGCCGGATTCAATTCGATTGCCCTATTAGCCGCTGTGATAGTCACGCTTTCCGGGACATCGGTATCTGCGCATGATTATCGTTTCACTCTCGGCGCTCGGGGCGGAATCGTCAAAATCGACGGAGGGAAGCTTTTTGGGTTCGACGATGGCAGATCCCTCGGCGGTCAACTCGGATTGCGTCTCGGAAATCAATGGGAGATTGAATTTTCCTATGACCAGATGCAGGTTGATGCCGTAATTTCCGACACTCTCGCATTTGCTCCTAACAGTTCCCTCGTTTCGGAATTATTCGCTTCGCGTTTTGGAGTAACTTTGCAGCGTTTTCTCCTTTCCTATGAGAACAGAATAAATCTCAAACTCGGAATCGGCGCGGGCCTGTCTGACTGGGAACAGACACGAGCGCCTGATAATTCGCGGCTCTCTGTATTGAGCAAGAACAGCCAGCCGACAGATTTTGCCGCATCTGAACTCTTTGCCTCAGCCTCCGCGGGCCTCGACTTACATGTGACATCATTTCTCTCTTTAGGCGTTTCTGCTCAGGCAGACTATCTCACCGGCGCCGGGGCGGACTTCGAGTCGGATTTCAATTCAAAACGTGACCGCTGGATATACAGCGGCCTCGGGCAGTTGAATTTTCACTTTGGCCATCGCGGTCCTAAACAAGACGAGTGGAAATCAGACGAGGCCTGGAAGGACAAAAGGGAAACCGAAAAAGAGAATAACGAAAAAGTCATCGCAAGCCAGACCAAAAAGCCCGACAAGAAATCCAGCCAAAGTCAGGCGCCTGCCAACCGTGCGGCATCGGCCAGAGATGGTGATGGGGACGGAGTAGCCGATGAGACCGATACATGCCTCGATACCAGATGGGGCACACTGGTCGATAAGTCCGGCTGTCCGGTTGATACCGACAGAGATGGCATCCCCGACGGTTTGGATGACTGCCCCGGCACGACATCCGAGGCCAAAAGCATGGTTGACATTCACGGCTGTCCGTATGATACCGACGCCGATGGTGTTGCCGATTATGGAGATAACTGCGTCAACTCTACTCTTGGCTCGGTTGTCGACGAAAACGGCTGTTCGGTCGATTCTGACGGTGATGGCGTTTCTGACGGTTTGGACGACTGCCCCGGCACACTTCCAAACATACAAGTAGACGCCAATGGCTGTATTGATCTGGCTGTTTTTGCCGCCCCCATGGTTTTGCATATTGACTATCTGTCCGGCTCGTTTGAAATAGACCCGCGAAGCAAAGAGCGAATTAAGAAACTTAGCGGCTTGCTAATTTTGGTTCCTACTATTAAACTGGAGATCAACGGCTACACGGATGATATTGGCCCTGAGCCAGCCAACCGACAATTGTCGGAACGCCGAGCCAACCGGCTTCGCGATTATCTGATAACGCTTGGTGTTGCCGCCGAGAGGATAAAGACATTTGGAAGAGGGGAGAGCAATTTTATGGCTTCAAATCAAAACGCCAATGGAAGAGCTAAAAACCGACGGATAGAAATTATTTTTTATAAATAAAAAAAATATGTCAGAAGAACTCGCCTACAGTTACAGTCCCGATCTGCTTGCTGCGCGCAATCCAAAACAATACGCGGTGGTCATATTTCTCCCAGCCACCTTGGATGGAATAATCGCGCCACTCCGTGAGAAGTATGATCCGGATTTTAAACTTATTTCTTCCCATGTTTCGCTTGTCTTTCCCTTCCAGACCAAACGAAGCCTTGACGAAGTCGCCTCGATTATTTCACAGGAGATAGTCAAGCTTGGCGCTTTTCAGCTTGAACTTGATTCAATCGGAGATTTCTATCCGGATTTCCCTATTATTTTCTGGCAGGTCAAACAGAACGAGCACTTGAAAAAACTTTGTCTGGTACTCCATGCCCGGCTCGATATCCCGCTTCCGCACAAAAAATACTGCGCCCATGTCACAGTTGCCAAAGAGATCTCGCCGCATCGCGTGATGCTTATAAAAGAGGAGCTTTTCCCCTACCTTCCTGATGAAAAATTCTCTCCTCAGTCGGTTGATTTGATTGCTCCGGTTGCCGACCAAAATTGGGTTTCGATCCGAACATTTCCCATAACTCGCGGCTAATCTGTCATCAAACTGACAAGATTAGTCCCTGTTTCCCAACTAAAGAATGGCCTCGTTTGTTGGCCTATAAATGCCGATAATCCATGAAATAGGGAATATTCCTTGCCAGTAATACCAAAAACAGGTACCATTCGCAGGGTAAGTTATGAATATACTCATTGTCACGCAACATTTTCCGCCCGAACGAGGCGCTGTCAGACGCCTCTTTGAATTCGCCCGATATTTCGCCCAAAACGGACACACGGTTTCCGTTCTCACGGCTATGCCGAACTATCCTGATGGCATTGTTCCTGAAAAATATCGAGGCAAATTCTTCTTATATGAAGAGATTGAAGGGGTCAAAATATACCGCTGTTGGGTTTTAGCGGCTTCCAACCGCAACCCGGGCAAGCGCATGATCGGCTTTGCCACCTTCTTTCTCACAAGCCTCATCAATTCCTTCCGACTTGATAAAAAATTCGATGTCGTGCTTGCCTCGACCCCCCCGGTCAACACCCCGGTCATTGGTTGGATTTTAAGCAAAATCAAGGGAAGTAAATTCATCATCGAAGTCCGTGATCTCCAGCCTGAATCGAGCGAAGATTTTGGCAACCTGAGCAAATCATGGATGACCCGCGGCCTGAAAAAAGTCATGCATGGCCTGTATCGCAAAGCAGATTGGATTGTCTCAGTTACCGACGGCATGACCGACTACCTGAGAGCTTTGCCTGACCCGCCATCGCGGATTACGACCGTCAAGTCCGGGTTTTCAAAAGAGTTTATGAACGCCGATTACAACGGTATCCGTAAAAAATTCGGCTGGGACGAAAAATTCATTATCTGCCGTACCGGCACCCTCGGCTGGGCTCACTCGCTTGAGTCGGTCATTGAAGCCGCGCGTCAGCTCACCGACCAGCCTGAGATCATGTTTGTCTTTGTCGGCGACGGCGAAAAGCGCGGCGCCCTTGAAGGAATGGTTCGTGATTACGGTCTGAAAAATGTCGCCTTTGTTGGTTCGCAGCCGCTTGAGACAATTCCCCATTTCCTTCAAGCATCAAATGTCCTTATTGAGTCGCTCAAGAATGTCCCTCTGACCCGAAGTACTTTCCCGGCAAAATTATTCGAGTATATGGCTTCCGGGCGGCCAATACTTTTTGGCGCGCCCGATGGCGAAGCGGTGAGAGAACTTGAGAAAGCTGGCGGAGCGCTGGCATTTCATGTTGATGATGTCGATCACCTGTGCGACCTCATTCTCAAACTCAAATCAGGAGCTATTGACGGCGAGGAACTCGGCGAAAAATATCGCTCACATGCCGACCGCCACCATCACCGCGACCAGTGGGCGCGTGAATATCTGAGTGTTCTTAAAAACGTCGAGTGACGATCTTTTTTTGGCTTTCCAAATTTAATATTTTGTGATTGGTGGGCGTTCGTGCCGCGACGCGGCAATGACCAAAGGGAATGGTGCGACCGAAGGGAGTGGTGGAACCGTAACCATCTCAGTTCTCCGATATTCGTAGGTCAGTCCGCCCCGCCACAGCGGGCAGGCGCGGCGGATGGCAATCTCATATTCTCTTTTATTTTGGTGCGCGACAGAGACGTCCAGCACGAATATTTCCTGCCTCGGCGGACTGTGTGTTCAGCGATTCTTTCTTCTATGTCATTCCAGTCCGCCCCGCCACAGCGGGCAGGCGTGGCGGAGGAATCCAGGGTAAATAGACGTGCAGGCCGTCCTCCATTGGCGGATTCGAAAATCTCTGGCCTGCACAAACATTAAGATCACACCGCAAGCAGTGTGGT
>JAWXAN010000063.1 GCA_034439475.1 Candidatus Zixiibacteriota bacterium | reverse complement strand
TCCCGCACGAAGAATTAAGAAGTGCAGTCAGCCTTCTATTTTGTCATTCCAGTCCGCCACGGCGGAGAATCCATCTTCGTCCGTGCAGTCGGGCGTCTCTGCCTGACTGTCTCGACGTGTCGGGCATCCGCCGCCGCCGCCCGACACCACACGGTTCACTTAATTATCGTCAGCTTGCCGATCTGGCTTCTTCCCTCTGATTCTACCACCCAATAATACAAACCAGATACCGCCAATTGGGTGTTCCGTGTCATTAAATCCTGAGTATTTCTTTGCTGTTCACTAGTAAGAGCGGCATAGAGTTGAAAGATATGATTACGGGAGAAATGAAAATTATCGCGGGGGGGGGGCATCTTGAAGCCGAGCCGACTAATATAGCCGCCAAGCGGGCCTGTGTGAATCCTATTATGTCCGAAACGCATTAAAAAAACCATGGTCAAACCTCTCCGAGGCGAGCATCCAGCATTCCCTACGGTCATTGCTTCCTTCGGTCTCAGATGCCTTCAGCCGCAATCCTCTGGTGAAGTAGTAAAACCAAGTCAATTACGCACGGGTTGTCTAGCACTTTCCGGGGATAATTAATGCGGCGGTTCATCACATGCTCAATGTAATCTCAGACAGTATCAGAATGTGGCACAGTCAAAACAAACTATTTGTATTCGGCAATCAGACGCAAGCCATCAAGCGTCAGAAATGGGTCGACACGTGTGATATGTCTCGAATATGTCTCGAATCCGGACGACAGCCCCCCTGTAGCTATAACTATTGGATTTTGAAATGCGGCTTCAGCGATTATTCGCTCGATAAGATAATCCACTTGCCCGACTGTGCCATGAAAAAGCCCCGAGGTGAGAGCGTCAGTTGTTGATTTTCCGATTACATTTTCTGTTGGCTCAAACTTTATCTCAAACAATTTTGCGGCCTTTTGCGTCAAAGCTGTCATTGATGTTTCTATCCCCGGGAAAATAACTCCCCCAAGAAACTTCCCATCTTCGGTTATTGCCTCGATCTTTGTGGCAGTCCCGAAATCGACAATGATAAGCGGTTTGCCGACTCCCCCATACTTGATAAACCCAGCGACAACATTAGCAATTCTGTCGGCGCCAAGTTGTTCAGGGTAGCTTACTACCAATGTTACTGGAAGTCTCAACAATGATGAGACAACTAATGACCGGCATTTAAAGAGGTTCTGTATGGCATTTTCAAAAACAGGAGTCAGTTGCGGCACAACCGAGCCGATGACAGCTTTCTCGACAGGGGAGTTGCCGTCTATACATTGCTTTACACTATCCTCTAAGAAACGTGTTGCCTCGTCGACTGATATATCTCGTCGAGATACAAATCGCGAGTGGGTGATCATAATTTGTCGCTCAAAAAGACCGACGACAATACTGCTGTTACCAATGTCGAGTGCAAGTAGCATGATCAAAGAACATGCAGTAATCAGATAAAGTCAAATGGTGAGTGTCGACAAACAGTGGTGCCCTGTTCGCAAAGACAGTCGGGCAGGGACGCCCGACTGCACAGAATACCGGGATGAGACAGAAAGCAAGAACCTCAAATCCGTGTCGTCTATTTCGGCATCGGTTTCCAGAGGCCGACGATTGTTCCTTCGGGATCTGAAAGCCATGCAAAATGTCCCATGCCCGGGACCTCGGTCGGCGTTACGAGCGTCTTTCCGCCTATTTTACCGGCTTTATCAAGATAGATTTGGATATTGTCGACCTCGACATACACAATCGTATAGTTATGCGGTTCATGGCCGAGCGAATTAATATGACCCATGATTCCCTCTTTGGTGCCGGTATCAATCATGGCCGCCGGGCCGTAGGCTTGCATCTTCCAATCAAAGAGCGAAGCATAAAATTTCTGGGTTGAGGGGTTGTCTTTGCAACCAATCTCGAAGAAAACTACCGGATGTGCCATGGATAATGTCCTTTCTAAAAATGTTGTAGTTCCAAGTTCTATCACAAATAATTGTTATTTTCACTAAATGGACGAATGAAGCATACAAATCGGGACGTAACAGGACAATCATTTTTTACGGAGTCGCGCGTTGAAACAAATAGCCGGTGTAACATGGCACTGACGATCGTTTCTTGAGGTACTGGCCCCGAGGAGCATTTGTGATTACCGAAACTCTCCCAGCTCGGCCCGACCAATTCGGACTCACAAGAATCTAAGCATGTTCTCCCAAACATTGCTGTTGTTTTCAGTTTTCGCTGAGTTCTTAATCGATTATCTTTGAGTAATGGACATTCTCACCCGCCAACTCACCATCGCTGACTTTGAGCAGATACGATCTGTCTGGGATATTGCCGGACTTTCGTACAAACCCGGCGGCCGGGAAAGTTATGATGCCATGAAAAAGGAAATGGCCAACCCTGCTTGTGCCTTCTTTGGATTATTTTCTGAAACACGTGTGCTCGGTGTGGCGATTGCCAATTTCGATGGCCGCCGCGGCTGGATAAATCGGCTGGCTGTCGATCCGGATTTCAGGGGGATCGGGCTTGCCGGTCGGCTTATCCGCGTCTGCGAAGATTTCCTTTATTCTCGCGGGGCATTGGTGATTGCGGCGTTGATTGATGAAATGAATGATCCGTCAACTTCGGCCTTTCAAAAGGAAGGATTTGGGTGTGTCCCTGAAATTCGTTATTTTTCAAAATACAAGACATCTGAATCGTAGAGTATTATAATAATAGTCTAACAAACGGTTCGCTTATTGGAATCTGACTGTCAGGTGATCCATATGAGTTGCCGGGTGAAAATAGAATATTCATAAACAATAGTTTGAGGAACGAACAAACATGAAGCTCAAGGTATTATTATTAAATTCTTGGAGAGTTGTAGCTCTTACTCTGGCAGTCTCTTTTATCGCCGGATGTTCTTTCGAGCCTGAGCGAGGAACGCCTGAATATTACGAAAAATATATCGATAGCTTTCTTGATAGCTTGGCCGCAAATTCCAGTTCAGCTCTTCGCGATAACCTTGCGCTCTGGCCCGCAGATATTGTTGTCCCGGCGCTTACCTCCGCGCTCGACAGCAACCCCAACTTTCAGACGGATCAAGCGCGCGCGTCGGGATATTCCCTCCTTCAAAAGCTAAAAGCATACGAGACCGTCCAAGGACGCGCCCTCTACGTTAAAGGACTAAACGATAACACCAAGGTCGCGCAGCAATCCATCTCTTCGCTCATACTTGCTTTGCCCACCTACGGACACGAAGTGATTCCAGCTTTGACACTTGCCTTGCTTAACGACAGCCTGCCCGAGACACTTCACATTGAGATCATTCGCGGCCTGCTCAATATCCATTACCAAGGGGATTCACTGGTTGGAAGGCTCACACAGTTTTTTAGCGATACATCTCTCCATGAAGCCCTTCGCACAACTGCAATGCAGGGGATCTTAGCCTTCGGCGGCGCGGAGGCCGCTCTGCCGCTTCTAAATAATCTTGATACAACCGGTCATAAGGCCGCAATTTTTGCATTGGGGCATTTCGGAGGCGTGACTGGAGGGACATTGAGCGCGACTCCGGAAGTGCGGGAGAACGCTCGTGAGTTCGTGCTTTCGAGCATGACTCATCCTGTTGAAAGCGTCCGCATCGCAGCGTTCCGTTCGTTATCGGGATTGTATGGGAAAGAGTGGTTTGTTGAACGCGATGGCGTGTATGCGCTCAATGACGACATAAAGCCGGCCATTCGAAAAATGATTAAGGCCGAGCCGGATGCGGCTAAAAGAGAAAGACTTGAGAAAGAGCTGGTTCTGCTGGATCAGCATGAGCAACGGCAGAAGAAATAGTTAGCTGTCTTCGCATAAAAAAAAACGGCGGACTGTGTGAGTCCACCGCTTTGAACATTCTGGTTATAAAAACATAATCTAAGACTTTGAAACCAACTCAAATGCGCTCTTGAATGTCCCATGGTCGCGCGAGCCGACAAATCGCTGAATCTCTTTTCCCGACGGAGAAAGAAAGATTGTTGTCGGGACGGCTGTGATGCTTCCGAATTTAGAGACAACACTCTCATCTCCCATAAGTTGTATCCATCGCATATCGGCTTTGGCCGCGTAGCCATTTACTTTTTCAGGCGTATCATTTAAGGCAATAGATACAATCTCGACGCCTTGGTCTTTATATTCATCATAGAGTTGCACCAGCGCGGGGATTTCGGCGCGGCAAGGAGGGCACCATGTCCCCCAAAAGTTAATTACCACGGCCTTCTTGCCAATCCATTCGCTTGAATTCCGCAAGTTTCCATCGCTGTCATAAGCCGCAAACGATACCGCGCTCGGATCAAGCATAATTTCTTTTGGGCTTTCGGTAATTTTGCCGTCGCTTGGAACGATCCCTTGGGCCCCCGAATCGGTCGATGCAACTTTGGGAAGCGACCCTGCGGTATCCTGTGGGACGGACTGGCCGATATTGGCCGGCTGATTATCAGTAACGGAAGAGGAGTCGTCGCCGGTCTGCGAAGCGCTGTCGTCTTTACTGCATGCTAACAATAGCGCAACAAGTAGAGAAATTGATAGGATATGTGTGATCTGTTTCAACATTGGAATTCCTGAACAAAAGGTTTCATTAAACTTAATATCTCTTATACAGAAGCCAATATAGATTTGGCCAGCAGACCTGTCACCAATAAAAGCGGACTATTTCTTTATTTCGCTCTTTTCGGCGTTGTTTCCCGTGCGGGTCGTGTCGTATTTGTACTCTTTGACGTAATCAAAGACTTTGAGCATGGTGGCGCTATCCCTATATCCAGGCAGAGGACCGACTTTTCTCCCCTCATGGGATTGAAACCAAAATGCCGGGTAACCATCAACCCCAAATTCAGTATGAGCTAAATCTTTCTGCGTGATTTTATATCCGTCGAATTCCAACAGACTATCGGTATCTCCCCAGACTTTAACTGGGATAAAATTTTCATTTACCGCTCGTATGACTGCGGTATCTTGGAATGTTTCCTTGTCCATCTTTTTACACCAGCCGCACCAGACGGCAGTAAAGTCAATAAAGAGATGTTTCTTTTCGGCCTTGGCATACGAATAGCCGACATCGTAGGGAAGCCAAGTAATTTTAGTTTTATCGATTTGTCGTTTCGGAAGTTTATCGGATTTGGCAGGTTTTGGGGCTGCCATAAGGAAAGTGGCCGCGGTGAAAAGTAGTAAGACGGAGAGAATAGCTGGTAGTTTTGATTTCATGGGAAATGTCTGCCTTATCGAGTTATTTGTTTCTCTCAGCTGGTTCACTCATATTATCGGGGATAGGCCGCAAATAAGCCGATGACCCACCGAGTATTTCTTTTAGTCTATTCAACAGCTCAAAATCGAGCGTGACCGAATACTTTTTCGCTCGTATATAAACTTCCGATCCGTTTTCTCTGGCCGCGACCAGTACCGGCGCGGTGCCTTTGTATTCACTGAGCGAGGCCAATGTCTTTTCTAATGTACTGTCGGAGCAATCTGCGCTTATCTTTATTACCAGTTGGCATTTGAATCGTTCGGCCAGCTTCTCCAGAGCAACAATTTCAGTTCCGACAATCTTCGGGTATTCTCCTTCACGGGTCGAAACCCGTCCGGTCACCAGAACCATCCGCTCAACCTCTATACAATCTTTGCCTTTCTCATAACAATCGGAAAAAAGGATGAGTTCCACGTTTCCCGAAAAGTCTTCAAGAGTGGCAAAAGCCATGGCGTTCCCTTTTTTATCAAGCTTCTTCTTAACCGATGAAATAATCCCGCCGACAGTCACTTCTCGTCCATCGGGTATTTTGGCTAAGCCTTCGGTTGCGCAGGTAGTGAACAAGCGAAGTTCATCTTTAAACCTGTCCAACGGATGCCCGGAAATATAAAAACCAAGCATTTCTTTCTCTTTTGCAAGTCGGATCGAGGTCGGCCATTCGTCGATTTGTTCATACTCGGGGGCTGTCCGCTCAACCGCTCCTCCGCTGAGGGCAAAGAGATCATGGCTGTTGGCTTTTTCGAAAGCTTTCTGTCCAAATTCAAGTATCCGTTCGACTGCGGCAAATTTCTGTGCCCGACTGCCTTGGAGAGAATCGCATGCGCCACCGGCGATCAATGACTCAAGCGTTCTGCGGTTTATCATTTTTGAGGGAATGCGCCCGGCCATATCAGCAAGGCTGGTGAACTGTCCTTTGGTTTTTCTTTCAGTCATAATCGAGCGTGCCGGGCCTTCGCCAACATTCTTAACAGCCTGAAGTCCAAAGCGGATAGTTCCCTCAGCCACGCTAAAATCAAATAAAGACTCGTTGACATCGGGTGGAAGTACGGAGATTCCCATTCTGCGGCATTCCTCGAGAAGGACATATATTCTATCGCTGTCCTGCATTTCGGAGGTCAGGAGTGCGGCCATGTAATGCGCTGGGTATTTTGTTTTAAGCCATGCCGTTTGATAGGCAATAAAAGCGTAGCAGGTCGAGTGGGCCTTATTGAAGCCGTAGCGGGCGAAGGTTTCTATCCGGTTGAAAACTTCATCGGCGACTTTTCGGTCGACTTTGTGTGCCTCGGCTCCGGCCAAAAATTCAGCTTTCTGAGCCGCCATGAGCGCGGCATCTTTTTTACCCATCGCTTTCCTAAGTGTGTCGGCCCGCCCCATAGAATAACCTGCGAGTTGGTTAGCAATGCTGAGAACCTGCTCTTGAAAGACAATGACGCCATAGGTTGCTCCCAGAATCTGCTCGAGCTTGGGATGCAAATGTACGATATTGGCCGCCCCTTTTTTGCGCTCGATATAAATATCAATCATATTCGCCCCTTTTGGGCCTTCGTAGTCGAGTGGGCCGGGACGGTAGAGCGCGTTCATGGCGGTGATGTCATCAAAATTCTCCGGCTCCAGCCGCCTGAGATAATCGCGCATTCCACTTGATTCAAACTGAAATATCCCGATGGTCTCACCTCGGGCGAAAAGTTTGTAGACCTCGGCGTCGTCGAGAGGAATGGTATCAAGATCTATTGGTCGGTCGGGAAAATCCTGCGCGATCATAGCCAGCGCGTCCTCGAGAACGGTCAATGTCCGCAATCCCAGAAAGTCCATTTTGAGCAGGCCGACTTCTTCGACCATCTTCATATCAAACTGTGTGGTTATTTCGTCGCGGCTCCCTTTAAAAAGCGGCACATAGTTGGTAAGCGCCGAAGGCGCAATCACCACACCTGCCGCATGGGTCGATGCATGCCGCGCCGAACCTTCGAGAATAAGCGAGAAGCGGATTAACTTCTCTATCCGTTTGTCTTTTTTCTGCAACTCGGCAAGTTCAGGAACTTTGGAGATGGCATCCTGAAGACTGATTCCGGGGATATCCGGGATCATTTTGGTGATTCTGTCAACCTCGCCGTATGGAATCGAGAGAACGCGTCCGACATCGCGGAGCACCCCGCGGGCCATCATAGTGCCGAAGGTAATAATCTGACAGACATTATCCGCGCCGTATTTGGCGATGACATATTCGATAATCTTGTCTCGTCCGCGGTCGGCAAAATCGATGTCTATATCGGGCATTGAAATTCGCTCGGGATTTAAAAACCGCTCAAAGAGCAAATCGAAATGAATGGGATCCATATTCGTGATTCGCAAAACGTATGACACAAGCGAACCGGCAGCCGAGCCGCGTCCGGGGCCAACCGAGATTTTTTGTGAACGAGCGTAATCGCAGAAATCTTTTACAATGAGAAAATAACCGGCGTATCCCATTTGTTTGATGACCGAAAGTTCGTAATCAAGACGCTCCTGAATCTTGGGCGTAATCTTTTCATATCGTTTGGCCAATCCCTCCTGCGAGAGGTTTTTGAGAAACTCATCGGCATCTACAAAAGGGCGCGGAATTGGAAATATCGGCAGTAGTAGCTTTCCGAATTCAAGCTCTACGTTGCAGGACTCAGCGATATGAACAGTATTTTCCAATGCCGTTTTGAAATCACCGAATTGATATTCCATCTCCTGGGGAGATTTAAAATAAATCTGGTCTGAATTATATTTCATCCGATTTGTGTCTTCAACCAGCTTACCGGTCTGGATGCAAAGGAGACAGTCATGTGCCTCGGCATGTTCCTGTTTGAGGTAATGACAATCGTTTGTCACGACCAAAGGAATGCCGGTCTCGCGAGAGATGGCATCGACACGAGGAATAAGCCATTTTTCTTTTTCGATACCATGATCTTGAATTTCGAGGTAGAAATTCCCTTCGCCAAAAATTTCGGCCAGCTCACGAGCAGATGCAACAGCGGCCTCAGTATCCCCCTTCAGAAGATTCCAGTTCACTTCGCCCTTCATACAGGCCGAGGTCGCGATGAGCCCTTCGGAATATTGCTTGAGCAAGGCTTTGTCTATTCGCGGACGGTGATAAAACCCTTCAAGATATCCGGCTGTCGAAAGCTTCAGCAGGTTCTGATACCCTATACGGTTTTTGGCGAGCAAAACCAGATGAAACCCGCCATCGGGATAGACCGACGATGGTTTTTTGTCAAACCGGCTTCCTCCGGCAACATAGGCTTCAGTGCCGATTATGGGCTTTACACCGGCCTTGATTGCCTTTTTATAAAACTCAGCCGCTCCAAAAAGATTCCCATGATCGGTAATTGCCAGGGCGGGCATCTTATACTCGCGCGCCATTTCGATAGCGGCATCGAGTCGGCAGGCGCCGTCGAGGAGAGAATATTGGCTATGGGTATGCAGGTGAACGAAGTTGGCAAATTTCATTTCAAATTTTCTTAATCGCTGGCAGATTGTATGTAGGGTTAAGATAGCCCGGATATGAGCGGATGGTCAATCATTTTGTGGAATGAGAACCGATTATCTTGGACGTCTCTATCTTATCTCGCCGAACTGCCAGGCTACAGAGAATCTGAATTCAAATTCCTTTTCATTCCCTGCTGGTTTATTGAGATAGAGCGGGAAATCGAGTCTCAAATGTTGATTTGACCAAACCGGAGGCGACAACAGTGAGATACCGGCCGAGAGATAAAAGCGCTGGTCGCCACCCGAAAGAGCCGTTTCGCTGGTCGAGATAGGAACCGGATAATAGACTTCTTTTTCTTCCATCGATACCGAGGCCGCGTCCACAAAAAGGGCATTATCAATTTTGGAAAGAAAGCCGCCCACAAGCGGGAGCTTGGCTAAAAACCTAAAGGGAATAATATCGGGCGGGGTAAGTTCAACCGAACCAGCATACGATTCGGTGAAATAAATCGCTCTGTCCTGATAGCCCCGCACCGGTCCAAGTCCCAAATAGAAATTATCCCGCCATTCCAAAGGAAAGGTGCCCGGCGAACGAAATAATTTTGTGCTGGTAAAGGCATCCACCGCACGTCCCCGGCTGAGTTGATAGATGAACTGCGATGACGGCTGGCCGGTGATATTGACAACGTCGAGATTCAACGCACAATATGTCCGCGTAGAGTTAGTCAGTTTCAAACCGAACAAATAGCGAACTGATAGAAAACCGCTGTAATTGCCGTCTTCTTCAAGCGCGCCAAAATAATTGGCGTTGTAAAAATGATAACTGCCATAGCGGAATGTTCTGAGCAGATCAGTATAGAGGGCAGAATATAAATTATCGGTCGCATCCCAAGCCGGGTCTGCGAAATACTTGCTTACATCCTCAGAAATCGGATCGAGGCGGTTCGCCTGTTTTCCTCCGCCGATTTTGAGATAATTCAACTCCAGCCGGAACAGTTTATGATCCGGTCGCGAGTGCCATTTGGAGAAATACTTCTGAAAGGCATTTGAATAAAACAGCCGTCTGTCGGCCCGCAAAACCCGCCATGAGAGTTCCGACCTGTCTCCGAACGGCGCAAACGGAACAGCGATTGTAAAATCGACATTCGGTCGGCCGGAGCGTGTGCCGATCCGCGCATCGAGATTGAATCGTTTCTCAATTTGCAAATATGAGCCGTGGGCATGGAATCCTAATTGCACACCGTTTGGGTCATCATACCAAATGTCTGGCCTCGCTCTGAGCGCATACTCATTCACCGGTACCCGGTCGTATTTGAGGTTGTCCAAGCGGAACTGAATCGGCGGAAGGCCGGACTGATTATTCAGGCGGTTTATGTCCATGAGAAGATTATCAGGATCGACAATCACTTTTTTTATTTTCCGCTCTGAATTGACCGAAAAATTGTAACGTTCATCTAATCGACGGAACTGATGCCAAATCGGCAACAGGGCAAAGCCCGGTTTTGCGTATGCCATTCCTTCGGGCGCGACAGTGTAGAAACTTGTGTCACCCTGCGCCCAGATTATGCCGACATCGACTGGCGAAACAAATCTTCCCTTTTGTTTTAGTGAAATCGTGTGCCGATACCCGCGTCCGCTCTTTTGGGATTTTTTACCAGCAAAGGCATAATCGAGACGCTGTCTGCCATGATACCACTGGTCAAAAAACTGGTTAAGTTGCAATCCCGTGGTCTGCTCTAAAGATTCCGTGAAGTCATCTTCGTACGGATGACGGAAAAACCATCTGTCGCAATAGTCATGCATGGCATCGAAATACGCCGAGTCGCCTAAAATAGAACGGAGCGAATAGTGCATCGCGGCTGATTTATAATACGCCGAAACCCGGTACGGCCAATATTCTTCGCCTTGGTCGTATGAAAACGACATCGGCCGATCGAGTCCCTGTTTCATAAGCAACAATAGTTGTCGGAATCCGCGCTCGTTGCGGTCTTCGTCAAGCGGCGCGACAAGCTTTTCATACCAATTGGTAAAATGCACATTGTTGCCCGCACGCCCGAGGTACTGCTCGATGGCAATATGTTCAATGTGAGTGGTGAATCCTTCATCGAGAAACGGCCGGTCAACCTGGTTGGAGCCGACCTGTCCCATAAACCACTGGTGACCTATTTCATGATAGACGACTATCCACCAGCCTTTTGATGGCGCGCCCCCTCTGCAGTTGGCAAGCATCGGAAATTCCATACCGGAGTAGGCATCGGTAATGCGTATGACCGGCCACTGATATGGATATATTTTTTCTGAAAATGTCTGGATCGCCTCTTGTCCCAGTCGAACTCCGTGTATCCAGCCTTTGGCGTTTTCACGAAGAGGATAAACGGCAACATCCACCCCATTCACTGTGCCGGTATCGAGACAGAATCGAGCCGACGATGTGAAGGCAAAGTCATTCACTTTTTCGGCGACATAATGCCACGTCTTGGTTTCTCCCTCGGCGAACGAGAAAATCGGCCATTCGGATTTGGGTTTGAGATAATTCTCAAGCGCGTACATCTGGCGAAGTGAGTCGGAGAGAACTTCGCTTTCATTGACGCACACACCAGTCGCGGCAATGATCTGGGCCGCCGGAGCGGTGATAGTGACATCAAATTTCCCAAAATCCCCATAGCACTCCCCCCAGTCGACATACTGAGAGTTGACCCAGCCCATTGTGTTATCGTACACGCATACCTGCGGATACCAATAGGCGGCTTTGACTGTTCCTTCAATGAGTCCCATCCGCATCTCGTGTGGAGAGGGAAGCACAGTTGTGAATTTGAAAGTCAATAAAACCGTATCAGAGGGAACCAATAATTCGTCGAGGTAAACGGTAATAATTGTATTGTCCCGTTCAAAACGCCTGTATGTACGGGATGCTGGCTCAGTATCGAATAATTCAAGCGAGCCTTCCTGCTCTTTTTTCAAATTGGCTGTCGTCCAGATATTCTGTGTGCGGCGTTTTTTATCGGCGTATGAATTGCGTTGAATGGCATTTGGGAACGCTTTGAGGTAAAGCAGATCGAGTGTGTCGGGTGAATTATTGATGTACTCAATGTCGATTGTGCCGTTGATAGTGCGAAGGTCTTCGGCCAGTGTGACATCAAGAACATAGTTTACTTCCTGCTGCCAGTATTCCCGGGCATGGCTTGACTGGACGCACAAACCCACAAGTAAGAAGGCAAAACAGAGATTCAAAAAACGGATATTACATCGCACCAGTGATTCCTTTGTAAATGAAACTTGATCCGAGACCGAGCAGAAAGACAGCGCAGGCGGTCAGAAGAATTTTCAAACTGCGTCCCAAGAGTAATTTTCGCCCGCTCCAGATGAGCATGGCGACTGCGGTATACCAGACAATGTCAGAGAGGATGTGTCCGATGTAAAAGACAACTGGCCCGATAAAACCGGCCTCCGTTGATTGAGCGACATAGGACAGCCCGATTGTTCCCCACCAAAACAGCCAATACGGGTTGGAAATTGTCGCGGTAAAGCCTTTGCCGATAAGATGCTGGGATGGCCGTATGACGTCATTGGAACTTTCATAGGAAACACGCTGGCGAAAGAGATCGTAGAGCATCATCCCACCCATCGCGATGAGCGCCGCTCCACCGACCACAGCAAGTGTGCGAATTATCCCTGTGTCATCTGAGAGTGTGACAAGACCGAGCGCAAAAATTATTACCACGGCAATTTCGGCGATTCCATGCCCGATACAGATAATCGGGCCGGTTTTCCAGCCATGACGCGGGGTCTCGGCGATATTGACGGCAAGAAGCGGCCCTGGGAACATCGCTCCGGAAAATCCAACGACAAACGAAGTGGTGAAAAGGGTCGGCAGGTCCATCGAGGAGAAGATACATCGGGTGGGCGGTTCATCCAAGTATTCTCTTCGCTCGGGTAGACAACGACGGCACTATTTATGTGGTGTCGGGCCCCCATGCTGGGGATGCTATTCCTCGCCCGACGCTATGATTGAACTGTCAGGTGAGGGCTTTCAAGTCCGCCGAAGGAGGGCGCCAGACAGCACGTTTTGTTTTCTTCGTGCGGGACGTCTCTGTCGCGCACCAATTATTAAGATGTCAGGATCATAAAGATCCTGACCTACTCAACTGGCCTTTTTTTTGCCAAATAAACTCCTGTAGTAGCACCGAGAGCAGACATTATCTGATAGATGCCTCTCCCTTCGAAATAATATCCAGAGTCCATTAAATTGACATTGAATAAGGTAAGAAAAAACATGCCACCACCTATAAATATCCATAATCCGAAAAGGACAAATGATACCCTTAAGTTATGCTCAGGTGCAATTTAAGAACCAATATATACAAATGTAGTAGCGACCACAAAAGGCAAAAGAAACCTTTCTGGAAGCTCAGGGTATGGTTCTATAATTTGACTAAAAAAGAGGTAAAGAAACCAGTGAAGCGGGAAATTTGACAATAGACCAGCAGGAATAGCACCGGGAAGTACTGCAACCCAACGGAGCCTATATGTGACATCTCTTTTCTTTTCCATTCAATGCGACCTCCACTCTGATGGTGAAAATATTATCAACTGTCCAAACCAGTCCTCCAAGATGTCGTGTCCTTTTCGTGGTGTCGGGCGTCTCTAAGTCCATCGCCCGTCCTACTTCACCCCTACAAACATCCATTCACCAGCATGGCCGTCAGGGTGGTTGATTCCGCGCTCTTCTTTTACAGCCTCGACCTCAAAGCCCGCTGTTCGCATTAACTTCGTCCAGCGTTCAAGCGGGAACAATCCCAGAGTGTGCATATCTCGCTCGGTGCGCATCTTGCCATCCTCGCGAATGACATAGAGCATGAGCATTTCAAAAGTCGTGTCGGCCCGATCAAGGTCATAGACATATTCAAAATACGCGAGCGTTGTTTTCACATCCAATGCCGTGTGGTGCGCGACACGGGCATCCTGAAAATTTTCTTTGACATAATCCGGCGTGGTAATTATCAGACCGCCGTAGTTTAAATGCTCAAAGGCTGTTTTGAAAGTCGAAAGCAAATCATCTTCGTTCAGCATATAACCGATGGCATCGTGGATAAGCACGGCATCGAATTTTCTTCCCAGCCGAAGCGTCCGCATGTCCCCTTGAAGATGTTCGACTGACGGGTTGAGTGTCGATGAAAGCTTGATCATTTCCGGAGACAGATCAACCGCGACCGCATCAAATTCATCGACAAAATGTGACAAATGCGAGCCGCCGCCAGAGCCGAGATCGAGAATGTTGTGACGACCTTTGCCGAGTTTCTCCCTGAGAACGGCTTTCCACCGTGCGGCCTCGCCGGCATGATCGGCTGGCGGGTCAATCAGATAATAGAGATGCGCGAATTCATCGTAGAGCCTGTTTGATTTCATGGTGTATGTGAAAAGGGTTGTTATTTTTTTTGAGCTATCAAAAGCCAGCCGACTCGGCCGTCATTGTAGAGAGAATGCTGGCGCTGTTCGACATCGAATCCAGTTTCGGTCAACAGGCGATGCCAGGTCTCAACCGAAAAGAGTCCCAGGACATGCAAATCGCGCTCGACTCTCAATTTACCGTCTTTGCGGATGAGATAATGGATGAGCATTTCATTGACGGTGTCATTTGGGTCGAGATCGTATTCGTATTCCAGATGCGTCAAGGTCGTTGTGCCGTCGGACATCGTATTGTGCCGCACCATGCCATCGGTGAACGTCTCTTTGAAATAATCCGGCGCGGTCAAAAGAAATCCGCCCGGTTCAAGGTGTTCATGGGCTGTCACAAAAGTCTGGCGAAGGTCGTCCTCGGTCAACATGTAGCAGATGGCATCATGGATGAGGACAGCTTTAAACTGTTTGCCGATTCGCATTGTGCGCATATCGCCGACAACATGCGGAATTCCCGGATTAAATTTTTGTGACACATTCACCATTTTCTCAGAGAGGTCACTTCCGGTGGCATCGAAATCTTGTATGAAGTGCGAGAGATTGAATCCGCCGCCGACTCCCATTTCGATCATTGTATGGCGTCCCGGGCCGAGCTTTTCGCAAAGCACATTCTTCCACAACTGCGCTTCATCGGCATACGCTTCCGGCCCGCTTATAAGCGGATAGAGGTAGGCGAATTCGTCATAGAGGCGGTTAAGTTTCATAGAAGAAGTCTCTCAGTTGCTTCGCACGATAGGTGGCATCGCCACTATCGTTCACTTGCCAGAGAAGGCCGCTTTTCGTTTTTGCAAAAAAGCGCCGGTTCCTTCGGATTTGTCCGCTGTGCCGCATGTCTGCGCGAAATTGGCTTTTTCCATATCGCAACCGGCATGCAGATACAGGTCCTGAGCATGGTTGACCAATTCTTTAGCAAGCTTGACAGCTATCGGCCCGCGCGAGGCAATAGTCTCGGCCATCTGCATCGCTTTGGACATGAGCTCTTCGTGCGGATAGATTTCATCGACAAGCCCGATCCGATGAGCTTCAGCGGCGGAGATAATGTCGCCAGTCAAAATCATCTGCATGGCTTTGCCGCGTCCCACAAGTTTCGGCAGACGCTGGGAGCCGCCATAGCCGGGGATGACGCCAAGGTTGACTTCGGGCTGACCGAGTTTCGCCTTGTCCGATGCGAGGCGAATGTCGCAGGCAAGCGCAAGTTCACAGCCGCCTCCGAGGGCGAAACCATTTATTGCGGCGATGACCGGTTTGGGGAAATATTGGATGGTATTCATGAGTCGAAGGCCATTGTCCGAAAAGGTGTAGCCGGTCTGCGCAGTGAGGGCGTTAATTTCATTGATATCCGCGCCAGCCACAAATGATTTTTCTCCGGCGCCGGTGAGAATAACACAGGAGATGGCATCGTTATTCGAGTTTTCATTGAAGGCGCGCTGCAGTTCGTCGGTCGTTTCGATATTCATGGCATTCAGAGCCGTTGGTCTTGAGACTGTGATAACAAGCACCCGGCCCTTGGTTTCGATAATAAGATTTTTGAACGCACTCATGTGTAGTTTCCTTTTTTGGTATCGTTAGCGCAAAACAATCAAAAGACAAATATTCTTACGGATAAACCATTCCCTCTGGTCATCGCACAAGTCGGATCATGCGAAGTCCGACAATATGTTTGGTCGTTCCCAAAAGTTCGAATCCCGCTTTGAGATAACAACCCAAAGCCCGTTCGTTGTCACTGTAGAGATTTATTATCGCTTTGTTCACACCCGGCCTGCCGGTCAATCGTGAGAAAAGAAGTTCGAGCAAGCGCGTCCCGTACCCGTGCGAACGCCGTTTGGGGTCAACCAGCAAATGCGCAATTTCCACTGCAAACTCTGCCGGGCGCGGCCATAATTCGCCATAAGCGACTGGTTCCCCTTTGGCAGAGAGGAGATAGGCAATCACATCGCTTCGCTGCCATGAATCTACAAGGTCTTCGGGGGGCGGAAACTCATTTGAACGGCAAACATCGAGCAGAACTTTTTCGGAGTTAAGCCATGTTCGCACAAGAGCCGAATAGGTTGGGGCGTAGGGGATAATGTCGGCTTTGATCTGAAGTGAATCGGTCACAATTTTTTTTCCTTGATGCTTTTATCTTTTTCAAGCGGTCAATATAGGAAATGGAAACCAAAACGGCAACCGGGGGATTTTGGATGAAACTCGTATGCCTTACATTACTCAGGTTTGACTTTACCCTCCCCTTATACTATTATTGTGGCCGAAGTTAGGCCATAAAGGCCGCTGTCGTATTAAAGGAGCTTTTTTCTCATGATCGATTTTTCGTTTACTGAAAACCAGCTTGCTGTTCGTGATATGGCGCGCGAAGTCGCCGATAGGGTAATCATACCATCAATTTCCGAATTCGACCGGAAACAAACGCTCAATCCGGCGCTGTTACCTGCGATGGCCAAAGCGAATCTGCTTGGCTTTTGTGTGCCAGAGGAATACGGCGGACTTGGGATGGACTATATCTCGCTCGGTTTGGCTTCTGAAGAAATGGAATATGCGGACACTTCGGCGCGGGTTATCCTTTCAGTCCATGTCGGTCTTTTTTGCATGTCGGTTCTGGTCTGGGCGAACGAAGAGCAAAAGCAGAAATATCTTGTCCCAGCGGCTCAGGGCAAAAAAATTGCCACTTTCGGTCTCACCGAACCGGCCGCTGGTTCTGATGCCATAGGCATTCAGTCGACGGCCGTCAAAAAAGGGGACCATTACGTCCTTAACGGCGAAAAAATGTGGATATCGCTTGCAGCCATCGCCGATTATTTTCTGATTTTTGCCTGGACTGACCTTGAGAAAAAAAGAAATCGCGACCACTCCGGACTCTCGGCATTTATTGTCGAGTCAAAATGGAAGGGTGTCTCCACATCGACCATTCATGGCAAACTCGGTGTGCGCGCAGGAAGCACCGGCTCGATTGCATTTCAGGATGTAGTTGTACCGGCCGAAAACGTTGTGTACAAAGAAGGTCAAGGCTTTAAAATCGCGATGTTCTGCCTCGACCAAGGACGTTACACTGTCGCCGCTGGCTCATGCGGACTTATCCGCGCCTGTCGCGACGCATCGGTTAAGTATTCGCTCACACGACACACCCAAGGCATTCCCATTGCCGAGCATCAGTTGGTCAAACAGATGATTGCCAATATGGAAGCGAGCTATCAATATTCGACATACCTCTGGATGAAAGCCGGATGGCTCAAAAATCAGGGGAAGCGATCCACTCGTGAGACCTCGCTTGCAAAATGGATTGCCTGCCGCGATGCCGAGGCCTCGGCCGCTAATGCCGTGCAGGTCTATGGCGCGTACGGGTTCTCGGATGAATATCCGGTCGAACGGTTTTATCGCAACTCAAAAGGGGCATCGATTTACGAAGGGACGCGCGAGATTCACACCCTCATCCAGGCCGACTACGCCCTTGGATTCCGGCATGACAAGGAGCTTGAGCGAGAACTTCCGCCAGTGATGGGTTGAGGCGGTAGTGCCGTTTTTTTTAGAAGGTGAAGGCAATTGAAGATGAATATCTGGATTCTCCGCCGATGGCGGACCGGAATGACATTATGAATAAATCATCCCACGACTAACGAAGGAGGAATAATCAATGAAACGAAAAGCTACAGCCGCATGGAAAGGCGGCATGAAAGACGGGAAAGGTATCCTGACCACCGAGACCAAATCACTCAATGAGGTGCCGTATAATTTTGTCTCTCGTTTCGAAAACGGAACGATGACCAATCCCGAGGAGCTCATTGCCGCGGCCCATGCTGGTTGTTTCTCGATGGCCTTCTCAAACGAACTCAGCAAAGGGGGCGGAGTCCCCGGAAGCATCGAGACCACGGCGACTGTCACACTCGAAGGCGGTGCCATCACCGCAATTCACCTGGATACAAAAGTATCGATGTCGGGCATTACCAACGATGCCTTTATGGCCGCCGCCAACGGCGCAAAGACCAACTGCCCGGTCTCGAAATTGTTGAAGGCAACCATTACTATGGATGCGAAGCTGAACCCGTAAGAGAGGGGCTGCGGGAGTGATTCGGTCGATGAGAATATCTACAGGATGACGTAGGGCTGTATCTCTTAGCTTTGGTGGAGACATAAAAATGACCCTCGGGCGAATGAAATTCGCATACTTTTGTCTTCTTCATATTCGCGGCCTTGTACGGTCTTCGGTCGAGAAAGACGAGAAGATATTTGTCGATTCCACAATCGGCATACAAGTCATCCTCACATCAAATCCGGATCCGCTTTGTTTTCACATAGATAAGTCTCATTCTATTCTCGGTATGATAGAACCTGGCCGCTCAGACATCGAAAAGTCAAAGACAATTGAAGAGAATACACTTTACGTAAATAAGTTAATAGATAACAGACGAAAAGAATATCCGAACGGTCTTTTTCTCTATTTTGAGGCGATCGGAGAAGAAGAGATCGGAAGCGAAAATGTCTATACAAGTGATGCAGGCAATTACATCATTACGACGAAGACTCCCAAAGTGCCGATTCAGGCTCGTTACGAAGCGCAGGTTAGACTAGCAAAACTAGCTCTTTATCTTGAAATCGGAGCCATTGTGGGCTTTAAACAAATTGGTAACTCATCTGTGTTTTTTGATGTTAATGAAAAACCAATTTACATATTTAATCTTCAAATGGGTCAAGTTCATGGCTACCTATCACGCCAACTGTCGCGTGAGGAAATTGTATGTACTCAGCAGCTGATATCTCATGTCATAGGGGATGCTTCGCTGGAAAGAATCGCGCAACTCTTGGAAAAATCGCTCGAAGAGAGACTGGAACAAATAAACAAATTCATTTATGTGTGGATGGCTCTAGAAATATTTATAAACAAAACATTCAATCATCATCATGATAGATTTAGAGTTCGACTATTCAAGAGTGTTTCATCAACTGTTGCGGACGCTTATTTTGACCGTGACAACAAGGGCAGACCGAGTAGTTTCACTTTGGTTCAAAAATTCGTAATAGTTTCCGATCAACTTGATTCAGAGCATACAGAAACAGACACTAATTTATTCAAACACTGTAAAACGCTGCGAGATAGTTTTATGCATGGAGAGCCAATAGATTTTTCTTCCCTGCCCGTGGATAAATTGCAAACACTAATAAGGAAACTTCTGCGTTTGTACATTAACTCACAATAATATTAGCCTACAGGACTGCGTGTATCGTCGAGGGCGTGGCACGATATTATCATCGAACTCTCCGGCTTGAGTCCCTGACAGACCAGTTAAATCGCCGGGTTAGCCCCGTTATTTGCGCTCGTCCCCCCACTACATCATATCATCAGGGTCGATGTCCACCGCGGCCAGAACTGACGATGGCAGGCCAAAACGGTTTTCCTGTGATTCCCATTCTGTTAATGTGCGGCTGAATTTGACCATCTGGGTTGTCTTGATAAGCAACTGTCTTCTGTAGCGCGCTTTCAATTGATAGATGGGACACTGCGCAGGACCGAGCGTCTCGACAGGAATCCCGGCTTTGCGGCAGACATCGGCGAGACGGGTTTTGAAAGTTTGCGATGCTTTTCCCAGAATTGTCTCATCGGTTCCTGAGAAAACGACATTTGCCAGCCGAATAAACGGCGGAAAATTATATTCATGGCGTGATTTTATTTCCCCGTCATAAAATCCTTTGTAGTCCTGGGCGGCGGCGTGCATGATGACCGGATGATGAGGATACGAGGTCTGGATTATGACCTCCCCTTTTTTTCGGCTTCGTCCTGACCGTCCGGCAACTTGGACAAGCCTCGCGAATGTTTTTTCCGACGCGCGAAAATCGGGCATATCCAATCCCTGATCAGCCGAGAGCACACCAACCAGCGTCACACCGGGCAAATCGAGCCCCTTGGTCACCATCTGCGTCCCGAGCAAGAGATTCTGTTTCTGTTCGGCGAATTCTCGAAGCAGGGTATAGGCGCGCGCTCTACCGCTTGCAGTGTCAGAATCGAATCGTGCGGTGACGGCTTGTGGAAACAGACGCGGGATATCCTCTTCGACACGCTGAGTGCCAGCTCCGACATACATCAGATTGCGGCTGTTGCATTTTTCGCAGGTGTCGCCTGGATTGGCCGCATATCCGCAGTAATGACACAGAAGTTTTCCGCCGACTTTGTGGTAGGTCAAATTGATATGACATTGCGGGCAGGTACTGATATGGGCACAGTCGCCGCATTTAAGTTGTCGAGAGTATCCGCGTCGATTGAGATAGACGATAACTTGCTCGTCCTGATCAAGACGTTTTTCGATTTCCTTTTTGAGCGGGTAGGTCATATAAGTCAGGTCACCTGAGAGTTGTTCTTTTTTCAGATCAATCAATCGTACGCTCGGCAGTTCCGCTCCGGCCGGACGCCCGGTCAACTCATGCAACTGATAGCGTCCGTTTACGGCATGGTAATAACTTTCGACCGATGGAGAGGCCGAGCCAAGGATGATCGGAATAGAATGAATTTTCGCTCTCATTATCGCCGTGTCCCGTCCATGAAACCTTGGCGCCGGGTCGTCCTGTTTGTAGGAAGAATCATGCTCTTCATCGACAACAATCAGCCCGACATTTTCAAGCGGCGCGAAAACGGCCGAGCGCGGACCAATAACAATTTTGTACTTCCCTTCGCGTATCCCCCTCCAACTCTCAAGCCGTTCCCGCTCTGTCATTCCCGAATGGATGACGGTAACCTGTGAATCAAAGAAACCTCTGAAATAGGCAAGGATTGCGCCGGTGAGGGCAATTTCTGGTGTGAGGACAAGGGCGGTCTGGCCTTTGGCCAGGATATCGCGGGCGAGGTGGCAGTACACAAGAGTTTTTCCCGAGCCGGTAATACCATGCAGCAGATGAATCGAGAAACCAGCCCCGAGATTTGTTTTCAATTTATCGACAACTGTTTGCTGGGGCAGTGTCAATGACAGGGAGGAAACATCGGCTTTGGCGGTTATAAACGGAAGCGTTGTCTCTTCGTTTTCGATATAAACTTGGCGCATTATGCCCCGTGAGAGCGCAGACCGAAAGGAGTTCGCGCTCCAGCCGAGTGCGAGAATACTGGCTCGAGAATGGGGTCCTTCAAAGTGTAAGGGCTTTTTACGTTTTCCTTTTGCAAAGTCAACGAGTGTAGCCGGATCGCCCAATTGAAAACGAATCAGTTTTCCTTTTGTGCCAATATAGGGCCATTCTTCGACGATTGAACCTGTGCGGATATAGTCACCGAGAGTTTGAGCGTTCTGTTTTTTTAGGAGAGCGACATCTTGAACGGTGAGCGCTTTGCCTGCTTGGACTGCGCGTTTTTTCGTGAACATGTCATTCGGTTGCGATGCCCGAGCGGCAATTCCCTGCTCGGTCCATAGATACCGCACGGCCTGATTTGTTTTGAGCGCTGCCGGAAGCGCCGAGGTGAGACAGTCGGCCGGGTTGGCGAAATAATAATCGGCCATCCACAAACAGAGTCGGAAAAGTTCCGGGGGGAAATAACTGATTTGGTCAAGGACGCTCATAATCGGCTTGGTAAGAAAACCGTCGGGGGCTTCTGCTGGGCCAAGATAGAAACCCGTTTTGTTGGCGCGGCCAAAAGGGACGACAACTCGGCATCCGGGCTGGAGCAGAATCGCGGGGTTGTCGAGGTGATAGGTAAAGGCGCTTTTCAGCGGCCCGGCCAAAGCGATAGTGACATAGCGGCGGTTTGTGTTCACCCATGAATATAAAAAAAGGCCGGCAATACGCCAGCCTTCTCTCATATTAATGCAGAGATTATTTTCTTAAAGTGATTTGAGCTTCGCGCCCGCCTCGTTTTGCTTGGCTGTTTTTCCAAGCTCGCCATAGAGATCATAGAGCCGCTCAAAGACGGCTTTGTTATTTGGTTCGAGCTCAGCGACCTTTTCATAGGCCAGAGTTGCTTTGGGGAAATCTTTGAGGTCAAAGTAACAATCCCCAAGCGAGGCCCAGTTGTCTGATTTTGTAGGTTCGAGTTTGGTCGCCTGGTCAAAGGCTACTGCGGCATCGGCGAATTTCCCAAGCAAAGCGCAGGTGGCGGCATAGGCTTCAACATCGGCCAATCTTTCGGGTTTGAGTTCAAATACCTGTTTGAGATAAACCCGGGCCGTATCGAACATCTGCAACCGTTTCGCCTGCCATTCGGCGGTCTTCTTGTCATCTTTTGATTCGGTTCCAATTTTCGCTGAGTCGCCTGCATCACGTGCCAAAGTAATATAGTAGCGCCCGACACCTGAGAGTGCATCGACATTGTTCGGGGATATTTTTAGGACGCGTTGCATCATAACTGCGGCAGAGTCATACTCTTTCACATTATTATATGAGATTGCGAGGTTTGAGGCATTCCCCGTATCATTCGGATTCTTATCGACATACTCGCGAAGGTAGGGAATGGCCTCGGCATAGTTATCGTCATTGAGATAATTGTATGCTATCTGCATTGTAATAGCCTCCGGATCCTCGGCATGGGGCAAGCTTCGTATGAGCCAGCGGTTGGCTTCTCCATAATCCTGCTTCTGCTCATAGGCCGAGGCAAGAGCCAGCGCGGCCCGGGAGTCGGTCGAATCAATAAGCATTGCGAGATTCATATTTTTTTCGCATGAATCAGTCAGCGCGACGATATTTGCATTGGTTTCAACAACAATTGCCGAATCAGTCACATTGGCAAGGTTCTTTCGCAGGTCTTGAGCTGAATTTAGTTGTTCAACACCGGCATTGTAGAATAGACGCCAATAATTGACGCGCACTGAGTCGGAAAGATCAATAAACTTATTGCAGTCTTTTCTGAAGTCTTCTTTGAGCGAGGTATTGGCACAAGCCATTTTGAGCGAGTCAATATAGATGACCAATCGGCTGGTCAATTCGGCTTTTGCTTTGAGGTCACCGGTCTGGTCAATTCTATCTTTGGTAATTTGACTCATCCAGAAATAGGCCTCGGCATGAGGACCGTAATGCATCAGCAGCGAATCAAGCATAACCTGGGCATAAGCGTAACGCTGGCTGCTCTTCTCAAGATTCCCTCGTGCATAGCTTATCTCAATTTTAACCGTCGAGATATAGGCTTTGGCAGTCAAACGGGCTTTCTGCGCCACAGCAGGGCCGGCGAGAGCCATGAGCATTGCAAGCGACAGCGCGAGCTTATATCTGAGCTTCATTTTCTTCCTCCGGAAAGCAGTTATATCCTATCAATTCATACCCAATCTAAGAATCAGAGCCACTTTTGTCAAATGCACAATCCGTCCTATTGATAGGTGAACCGGGTTGTCAGGGTCACCGTCACCACTGAATCGGCCGGAACGGGCACGTCGAAGGTAAGGGTTGTGGCATTTTTCTTTTTGTAGTCATGGGATGATTTCGTCACCTCCCAGAAACCGTACAGGGCCTTTTCCACGACAACGGTCACTGCTTCGGTTTTACGGTTGCGAATTTCGATCTCCCAATCCTGTTCGGTAATCTTTTGGGTTATCTGGCGGTTATTCATCTGGCGTTCTTCGGCTTTGATATCAAAAGCGTTCCCGATAGCTACCCGGACTTTTTCATTATTGGGGGTATGTTCGAGACGGTCTTCGCCGAGAAGGATTAGCGAGCCGTCGTCGTCGGCTTTGAACATTCGGACACGTCCGGCCGGAAGCGGTATACCAACTCCTGATTGTTTGCTATTGACGAACTCAACGCTCACAAGGACATCAGTGGCATTCATTTGTGGACGGTAGAGGTATATTTTATTGACTCCGGTCGATGCCGGCTCAAAAAGTGAAATTTGTTTTATCTCTTTGTCGGCGACAGTGGCGCGGCGTGGGAGCGTGTAGAGATGATACTCAAAGAATGATTTTTCTTGGAAGCCCTGGGCGGCATCGCTTTTCATGGACATTACTTCCATGCGTTGACCATATGGTATGACCTGATCCCGGATTCGGTTAATCTCGCCAGCTACAAGCTTCAAAGTGGCATCCTTGTATGTTTTGCCTGAAAAGTTATTTATTGATGACCAGCCTGAAAGGTCGAGATTCTTATCGGTCTTATCGAGCACTCCAACATATTCCGCCGTCCAAGACAGACCGGACGTTTGATACGATACCCGGCTGTCGACTGTGGCATCGGCGTCGGAAGAATAACGCCAGAAGAGTGTCGGGCGGGTAATAAGTCCGTCGGGTAGCTGCGGGAAGTTGACTTCGCTGATATTGGCAAGCAGGACGATCTGTACCGCGCCAGATTCGAGTTGTAGCGTAACCGCGGTCCCGCTGTAAGCCAGCAACGTGCCTGCATATCGTTTTCCTTCTTTGTCGATCAACTCAATTGGCTGGTCGAGGTATCGGGCATACATCTGCTCGGGAGATATGAGGTCATAGGCGTAGTTTTGCTCAAGAATCCCTATGTTGCGATTGTTGCCGATGACATCGAATCGAACCGAAGAGGCATCGATCTGCGAGGGTACATCCCGAAAGGCAAGTTGGTTGATCCCTTTTTTGAATACCAGACTTCGCGTTTCGCTTATGACGCCTAAGTTATCATTATAGACAGTGACGGCCATGTCATCGGCGGCAGAAATCGAAACCGTGAGCGCAAACATGACCATTGCTCCGAGAATGATTTTTGACGCACCGTCACGACGGACTTGTCCCATATTATCCACTTTCATAACTCTCCTTTTGTATTCACTTCATGGCCTTTTAACTTCACAGAGATAGTATCCGAGATTTCATGAAATCTTCCAAAATTAAAGATGCACCCGTCTATTCAAATTGACGAATAGTGGATTCAATCTGTGCACTTATTTCAGAGGAACTTGGCTGGAGCGAATCGCCGTTGAATTGTCCGTCACGAGGATTAAGCTTCTCAAAGACTTGCAGATAGAGTGAATAGATAAGATCAAGACTGAGTTGGTAGCGTGGCTCAAGCATCGGCATGAGACCATCCAGTGTCCGCCGAGCCAGTGCTTGGTAATAAAGACCGATTCTCTGATAATCCCTCATCAGGCCGCGGAAGGCGTCAGTTGGGATCTTGCTTTCGGCAACTTCGCGAAGGTTTTCGATAGACAAGCCATGTTTGCGGAGCAATTCATCGGAAAAGTAGTTAAGTCCCCTCAGCTGGTCTTTTTCGAAGTCACGGATTATGTGCACGACATAAGAAAAGATAGCCAAAGGTCTGGCCGCTTTCCGAAGGTCAAATTGCGGCCCGGTGTAGCGTTCGCCGACCTGATTGATCCCGCACAGGTGAACAAAAACCGCCGCCGGAGCGATGGCAGCCCCTTCGGTATAGCGTAAAAACTGGGCAAAACTGCTAAATCCATTATGGGTGAGGTCATAGAGCATGGCATTACAGAGCCGTTCCCATGGCCACAGCGGGATGGCAAATGTCTGAAGCGTTCCAAGAAATTCACGCTGATAACTGTCGTCGTTTTCACGCCGCTGAATCGAATGGAGCCAGTCGAACATCATCCGGCTAATAACCGAGGCCTCCTGCGGACTGATCTGGCTGCCGGAAATTTTTCGATCATCGACAAGGTCATCGATGCGCCGCATCGAGCGGTAACAGATTTTGAAGGCGTCGTAGCGATCTTCGTCCCAGACCCGGGCTGCAATGTCAAGAATTGGATTGGTGAGAATACTTCCGAAGTCAACTTCGGTGAGAAAATCAATTTTGGGACTGGTGGATTTATTCATTTTTGTCTTAAACAATATAGCGGAACCGAAAGAGCATGAAAATTTATATTTTTGATACTGTTGCACTTTCTTACTATACCTTACCTTTATGCCAGCGCTCAAACCGATCCGCGTCCTTATACTTACCCACAACTATCCCCGATTTGACGGAGATTTTTCAGGGATTTTTCTTTCCTTGCTCACCAAACAGATTCTGGAACATGGAATAACCCCGATTGTCCTTGCTCCGCACGATGCCGGTTTGCCGATTATGGAGACGATTGATGGCATTAAAATCTATCGCTTTCGCTATGCTTCAAACAGCCAGGAGACGCTTGCCTACCGCGGCAATATGCAGAATGCGATGAAATCTCTCGCTGGGATAATAAAGTTTCGTCAGTTTTTGAATGCCTTCGAAATAGAGGCACGCGTTGTGATCGAATCAGAAAAAATCGATCTCATTGCGGGCCACTGGCTCATTCCTGCCGGCATCGTAATGAAACGGCTGGCTAAGTCAACGCCGCTCCCGATGATTCTCTCCTCGCATGGAACAGATATTCGGCTCTCAAAAAAATATCCATTCCTCTTTACCCAATATTTCCGATCGCTGACACACAGGTTGTACCGATGGACTGTCGTCTCTCGATTTCTGGCTGACGAATTGACCAAAATAGATCACGCCCTTTCAAAAATCCTGACCACATTGCCGCTTCCACATGATGAAAAACTCTTCTACCGCGATACTTCCATCAAAAAGGATGGCAATCTGATTGTCTCGATAACCCGTTTCACAGAGCAGAAACGTGTCAATATTCTGCTGAAAGCCTTTGCGATGGTGCATAGGAAAAATCCAACGGCGCGGCTTGAGATCTATGGCACCGGAGAGCTGCAAGTGCAGATTGAAACGGATATCATTCGTTCTGAACTCGCCGGCGCAGTCACCATTCATCCGCCAGTCGCCCAGAAGCTGTTGCGTGACATTTATTCCCGCTCCGCTGTTGTTGTGCTGAACTCGTTTCAGGAGGGGTTCGGGCTTGCCCTCTCAGAAGCGATGCTCTGCGGCACAGCCGTAATTGGCACTGACTCAGGCGGTATCCCGGATATCATAGAGCATAACCGTACCGGATTGCTTGTGCCTGTAGATGATGCCGCGAAACTTGCTGAAGCTATGATCTTGCTCCTCGAAAATGTCCCATTGAGGAATCGACTGGTCGAGTCCGGCCATGAGACTGCGATGGAGAAATATGCTTCGGCGAATCTGACTGCCAAATACTCGGAAATTATCAAAGGCGCGGTGCAATTTTCCCAAGAGCAATCAGGCAGGAGGACCTAAACTGAACAAAGAAGAGAGCCGTTCACAGCGCGCAGGTATGTAATACCAAAATCTATTATATAAAATCACAATGCGAGAGCCTTCGCACCAAACATAACCAAAAGCTACACAAGTACTTAAATGGCTTGAACGGCAATTGGGAGCGACCAATTAGAGAAAATGTTCACATATTCACTGGTTTCTTATGAAACTCCTTGACAACCTTTACGTTTAAGTCGTATCATTAGTTGTTAGCGCTCTTAATTGATGAGTGCTAAAATGTTGATACTTTGAACATAGATAAGCTGAGTACTGAGAAATGAAACGGCGTGTAAGCCAAACAGAAGTTCACAACAGATTATCTAAAACAATACTTAGGAGGATCGTATGCAGGTCACACCACTCGCAGATCGCGTAGTCGTAAAGCCCTTTCTCGAACAAGAAATGAAGAAAGGCGGAATCATCATCCCGGATACCGCCAAGGAAAAATCTATGGAAGGCGAGATCATCGAGGTCGGCACCGGTCGTACCAGCGATGAAGGCAAGAAAATGCCGCTTGAAGTGAAAAAAGGGGATCGTGTGCTTTATGGAAAGTATTCCGGTACGGAAGTCTCAATCGACGGCCAGGAGCTGTTGATTATGCGCGAATCAGATATTTTCGCGGTCATTAATAAGAAGTAACCCGTACACGAATACATAATAGGAGAATTTACAATGGCAAAATTAATCGAATTTGATACAAGCGCTCGCGCTAAACTTAAGATCGGCGTGGATAAACTCGCCGATGCCGTCAAGGTAACCCTTGGCCCGCGCGGCCGTAATGTTGCAATCGACAAAAAGTTCGGTTCTCCGACTATCACCAAAGACGGTGTCACAGTCGCCAAAGAAATTGAACTCGAAGATCATTTTGAAAACATGGGCGCTCAGATGGTCAAGGAAGTTGCTTCCAAGACATCCGATGTCGCCGGTGATGGCACAACCACGGCCACCATTCTTGCCCAGGCGATCTTTCGCGAGGGTATCAAGCTTGTGACTGCCGGACACAATCCGATGGCGATCAAGCGCGGTATTGATATGGCGGTAGGAATTGTATCCGAAGACATCAAGCGGCTCTCCAAGCCTGTTTCGGGCAAACAAGAAATCTCGCAGGTTGGCACTATCTCAGCCAACAATGACAAAGTCATCGGCGATCTGATTGCCGAAGCGATGGAAAAAGTTGGCAAAGACGGTGTCATTACCGTTGAGGAAGCCAAAACGGCCGAAACAACACTTGATGTTGTCGAAGGCATGCAGTTCGACCGCGGTTATGTCTCACCGTACTTCGTGACCGATCCCGAAGCTATGGAAGCCGTGCTTGAAGACCCGCTCATTCTTATTTACGACAAGAAGATCTCCAACATGAAAGATCTTCTTCCGGTCCTCGAGAAAGTTGCCCAGCAGGGACGCACACTCATGATTATCTCCGAAGATATCGAAGGTGAAGCCCTTGCCACGCTGGTCGTCAATAAGCTTCGCGGCACCCTTAAAGTCGCCGCTGTCAAAGCTCCGGGCTTTGGAGATCGCCGCAAAGCGATGCTCGATGATATCGCGGTTCTTACCGGTGGTAAAGTTATCTCAGAAGAAGTCGGCTTCAAGCTTGAGAATGCCACCATTGCTGATTTGGGACGCGCCAAGAAGGTCACAATCGACAAAGACAACACTACGATTGTCGAAGGCGCCGGTAACAAGCCTGAAATCAAGGGCCGCATAACTCAGATCCGCAAATTGATTGATGATACCACATCGGACTATGACAGAGAAAAACTGCAGGAGCGTCTTGCCAAACTTGCTGGCGGTGTTGCCGTCATCAATGTCGGCGCTGCGACTGAGACCGAAATGAAAGAAAAGAAAGCCCGTGTGGAAGACGCCCTTCATGCGACCCGCGCGGCTGTCGAAGAAGGAATCGTTGCTGGCGGCGGTGTCGCGCTGCTTCGCTCGATTGCCGCGCTTGACAATGTCAAGGCATCCGAAGAAGAGATGGTTGGCATCCGCATTATCCGCCGCGCTCTCGAAGAGCCCATTCGCCAGATTGCGTTCAACTCAGGTGTTGAAGGCTCAATTGTGGTCAATCGCGTAATCAATGAAAAAGGCGCGTTTGGTTACAACGCTCTGACTAACAACTACGAAGATCTCATGAAGTCCGGCGTGATTGACCCGACCAAGGTCACTCGCACCGCGCTTGAGAATGCCGCTTCGATCGCGGGTCTTTTGCTCACCACCGAATGTGTGATAGTGGACAAGCCCGAAGATAAGAAGTCAATGCCGCAAATGCATGGTGGCGGCGGTATGGACGGCATGTACTAAGCTGATTGATGGATATAGCCACATGTGTGGCGATAGAAAAGCCCCGCTTGTGAGCGGGGCTTTTTTTATTGATGGAAATTTATGCGTGTATCCGGAATGTCGTTGCGAATCGCGATCGGTAGCCCAGCCAACGGCTGGGTGTTTACTGCCCTGTGTGTGAATGATCAGGTTGCTGGAATTTGGTGCGGGGTAGTCCGCACGAAGATGAAGATGGATTCTCCGCCGCGGCGGACTGGAATGACAGCATTATGTGAATATGAGATTGCCACGCCCCTCACCTTGTGATTGGGCATAATGATCAAAATGTGTGGGTTTTTTTCTTGTATCTTATTGATTTGAAGGGGATTCCGCCATAAGTGACTAAGGAGTTTTAGTGATCAGTAAAAAAGTATTGCCGAAATTGCGGTGTTTCTGGTGTCATTTCCCATGGACGCAGTCGAGGAAAACAGCGCTGGTTTTG
>JAWXAN010000062.1 GCA_034439475.1 Candidatus Zixiibacteriota bacterium | reverse complement strand
TCCGGAGCTAAAAGTTATCGGCCGCACCTCTTCGTTCGCATTTAAAGGAAAGCAGGAAGATATTCGAGAGATCGGTCAAAAGCTCGGAGTCGGCACATTACTGGAAGGAAGTGTTCGCAGATCGGGCAATCGCGTTCGGATCACGGCCCAGTTGGTCAACACGACTGATGGATTCCATCTCTGGTCCGAAACATATGATCGCGTTCTTGATGACATCTTCGCGGTGCAGGATGACATCGCAAAGGCTGTTTCGACGGCGATGCAAGTCACCTTGGTCGGCATAGTCGAGAGAAATAAAAAGGTCAATCCCGAAAGTTATGCACTGGTGCTCCGTGCTCACCAATCGGTCCTCCAGTCGACCAAAGAGAGTCTTGCGGCGGCAGTCGAACTCTATCAAAGGGCCATTGCACTCGATCCAGAAAATGCACGGGCCTGGGCGGGCATGGCGACGGCCCTTGCACATCAGATGGTCGGGGGTCATACCGACTATAAAGAAGTATATGGCCGGGCGAAGGAGGCGGCACAGAAAGCGCTGGCGCTTGATGATTCCCTGCCGGAAGCTCACGGAGTGATGGGTTTTATTCTTACGGTGCTCGATTTGCGTCTTGATGAAGCTGGTATCGCATTCCGCAAGGCATACTCCCTGGCTCCGAACAACAGCTGGATAGTCTGTCGTTTATCCTTCTATGAAGCCCTCTTCGGCCGATTCGACGAAGCTCTTCGACTGTCGAAACTGGCGATAGAACTGGATCCGCTGAATCCCGCAGCGCGTTATGATCGTGGAAGGATTTTGGCATACGCAGATCGTTTGGACGAGGCACGTGACGCGCTAAGTCAAGCTCTTGAATTGAGCCCAGACATAACGCCAGCTCACCTATTCCTGGGTATGGTAGCGCTTTTGCAGGAGAAATTTGATGAAGCGCTGTCGGAAATGAAGAAGGAAAAGTCGGCGGGATTCCGGAATTGCGGTCTGGCTATGGTTTACCACGCGATGGGCGAGCAACAGAAGTCAGATCGCGCCCTTGCGGATCTGCATGCAAACGGAGAACGTTGGAGGTTTTCATTGGCCATGGTCTATGCATATCGTGAAGAATATGATAAATCATTCGAATGTCTGGAGAGCTCAGTTGCACTGGGGAGCGCGGGCCTTCCACAAGCAAAAGTCCACCCCTTTCTGCGGAATCTGCACTCCGACCCCCGCTGGCCCGTGTTTCTTAAGAAAATTGGTTTGGCGGACTAACAAGAGCCTTATTATTGGCGCTTGATATTGCCGTCACCTACCCCTATCTCCGAAAGCGGTAGCCGACACCGCGCACTGTTTCGATATAGTCGCCATATTTACCGAGCTTCTTGCGCAGTCCCACAACATGGACATCAACCGATCGATCAGTGACAACAATATCATCCCCTCGCACGCCTGAAACGATCTGATACCTGCTATACACCCAGCCGGGGTTCTTCGCCAAAAAATGCAGCAATCGAAATTCAGTCAGAGATAAATCAAAATGTCGGCCATCCGCGATAACTTCAAAACGACCCGGGTGGATCTCCAGCTCGTGGGCAGTGACCGACGGCTCATCGCTGAGCTGCTCTGAGTTGCGTCGACGCAGCAATGCGCGGATTTTGGCAATAAGAACCCGTGGACTAAAGGGCTTGGTGAGATAGTCGTCGGCGCCTAACTCAAGTCCGGTCACCATATCGACGTCCTCTCCTTTGGCAGTCACCATGATGATCGGAATCTGATTCGTGACTGTGCCGTTTTTGAGTATGCGGCAGACTTCGAGACCGTCTATTCCCGGAAGCATGAGATCAAGAAGAATCAATTTGGGCTGTTGTGCTTTGATGGCGGGAATCCCCTCTTCGCCGGATTTGTATATGCTCAGACGAAAACCTTGTCTGACTAAGTTTACTCGGATGAGTTCCTGAATGTCAGGCTCGTCTTCAATAAGGAGAATGTGCTCTTTGCTCATGGTAATGCCAGTCTGCCTCTATGCAATCAATGCAATTTGTTGTTCCTCTTTTTCCTGCATAAATCTGTATGCGTTGTGTTAGCGTTGGATGAGTCAGCGCTTAAAAGTTGGTTAGATAGCACTGAGCTTTATCAACTTTCAGAAGCTGATGCTTAAGTCTTATGCAGTCAAATTTACTCTCATACCTTTAAAACACCCAATCCTAAGGCAACTTTAATACTCACTTAACATGGCTCGGCTAAACTTTGCCTCGTTGGACAAAAGTAATAGCCCAAAGTGGGCAGAAAGTCCCTGAACAGGATTTGGAGGTGTATGGAAAGGTTTAAAACAAGTCACATGAGGACAGAGACAAGAAAGGGGTTAGGCAGGATGCCCAAACTTCTTTGTCTTCTTACTTCTCTTCTCATTCTCTGCGCTGCGAACATCTGCGCTCAACAGGCTTCGGCCAAAACCGGCAAAATTGTCGGCCAGTTGACTGATGCCATAACCGGTGAAGCGCTCGTGGGTGTTTCGGTCGCGGTCGAAGGAACCAAGCTTGGTGCGGTCTCCGACCTTGATGGCAATTACACAATTCGCGCGGTTCCAGTCGGCACATATGTCGTACGGGCATCTTCGGTCGGATATTCTCCGGTCTCGATCCAGGAAGTAACGGTTGTGGAGGGCCAGAATTTTCGGATTAATATCTCGCTTGAGACCCAAATGACCGACGCCAAGGAGATAATTGTCAAAGCAAAAGCAGTCACAAATACTGAATCCGCTTTGTTAAAACACCGCCAAGCCGCAAAAGTAGTCAGCGATGCCATAAGCTCTGAAGCGATAATAAAATCGGGAAGCAGCGACGCCGCCGAAGCAATGACGAAAGTCGTCGGCGCGACTGTAGTGGACGGAAAATTCGCCTACGTGCGGGGACTTGGCGAACGCTACAGCAACACTCAGCTCAATGGCGCGCTTTTACCCTCCCCTGATCCTGACAAACAGGCTGTCCCGATGGATATGATTTTGTCCGGCTTGCTTGATAACATTGTCGTTACAAAGACCTTTTCACCAGATAAGGCGGGAAATTTCTCTGGCGGAAGTATCGATATGCGAACCAAGGATTTCCCTGAGACGCAGATTATTTCAGTAACAACATCGGCCGGCCATAATAACCAATCCAGCTCGAATGGTCTCTTTCTTTCGTCTACCAATGGCAACTCGACTGTTCCGACCATGTGGAACACCGAGGTCGCGCAAGGTCTTGGAAATGACGCGCTCGGTTTCACGACTGACGCAAATCGCGCCCATCTGATTGACAATCTCTCGAATTCTTTTATCAAGAATATGAAGCAGGAGAGAAAAAGCGGTCCGATTGACCGCTCCTATGGCATCTCCTATGGCAATTCGATTCCTTTTATCGGCCGCACACTTGGAGTCAATGCCTCATTCAATTATAAAATGGCTAACCGCTTCTATGATGACGGGATTGAAGGACGATTCATCAACCCTTCCGGTGCAAGTGAAGAGCTTGTCTTACAGCATTATCTGCATGATACCAAAAGCTCTGAAGAAGAACTCTATGGCGGTTTGGCCAATCTGGCTTACAGCATGCACACCAATCACAAGCTGGGTATTTCGTACGTAACAAACCGGGCCAAAGAACATGAGACTCGTTTTCTTGAAGGCGGCTATCCGAACTCCTTCAACATCAATTCCCCGTCGCCGCTTGACACGCTCATTGCCCGCCTCGAGGCTCGCGTTATCGAACAGAAAGAGACCACAATGAATAGTCTCCAGTTCAAAGGCGAACATGCGCTGAGTCTCGGCGCTCCAATTCGAGCCAAGTGGCAGGCAAGTTTTTCCCGAAGTGAATTAGATGTGCCCGATCTCCGCTTCTTCAACCACCAAGTCATTTATTATGAAGAACGCGAGAATCAGGAAACAGGCGAAGTCGAACTTGTTAAGCTGGAGAATCCTGATTACTCAGTCGATCCGTCAAGTATCGATATCCTACCCACTCGCTTCTTTAGAAATATCCAAGAAAACAACGATGAGTTTGTTCTCGATTTCTCTGCTCCGCTGAGCAAAGCAATCACATTGAAAACCGGAGCCGCATACCTTGAAAAAGAACGCATGCACGACGAACGGGTTTTCAGGTACAAAAGTTCGGTTCCTTTCACCGGCGTTCCGCAAGAGTACGTCGCTGAACTCGGGTACGATTCAGTTAACATCGGCACTGCCGCCAGCCCGGTTTGGCAGTATCGTTTCAATCGATGGATAGTCGAAGCCACGACCGATCATGCTCGGTATAACGGTTTTCAACGCATTACCGGCTACTACGGATTATTTGATCTTACGCCGTTTCAGAAACTGAATATTACCGCAGGCGCAAGATACGAACAAACAGAAATGTTTGTTGAAAACGGATTCGCAAGCGATAATGCCGAATACAAGAGCGGCAAGATCGATGTTACAGATCTTCTCCCCTCAGTGAATCTCGTCTACAATCTCAGCTCAACAATGAATTTACGCTCCGCCTATGGTAAAACGCTTGCCCGACCGACTATCCGTGAATTCGCGCCGTACGGAAGCGAAGATTTCGGCGGTTCGGGGAAAGTCTTTTCTGGGAACAAGGACCTCGAACGCACCTTGATTGACAATTACGACCTTCGCTGGGAATGGTTTGTTCGGTCAGGCGAAATTGTGGCCATCAGCGGTTTTTACAAGAGCTTCGAGAACCCGATCGAACTTGCAATTTTAGGAACGAACGCCAATCAAGTGCAGCCTATCAATGTTGACAAAGGCACACTATATGGGGCCGAGTTCGAAATTCGCAAGAAGCTTGACTTTGTTGCTCCGCAGTTGAAATATTTCGACATTGGCGCAAATCTGACTTTGGTCGACTCAAAAGTCGATATTCCTCAATCCGAGCTTCTGTATCTTCGCCAGTATGATCCTAAAGCCGAAGATACCCGGCCCATGTACAATCAGTCTCCCTATGTCGTGAATGTGAGCGCGGGTTATGAGAATCCTGTAATCGGCACCACGATGACGATTCAATTCAATCGTATTGGCGAGCGCTTCGCGGTCAATTCGGCCGGCGGCACACCCGATGTGTATGAGAATCCCCGTTCGATATTTGACCTTATTGTCTCACAGCGAATCTTCGCCGGCTTTTCTATCAAAGCCACCGGGAAGAACCTCACGGATTCCCGCGCCTTATTTACTTACAAAGTTCCTGAAAATGAATACATCTATCGCTCGACCGGAACCGGGCGCACCCTCTCGCTTGGACTCTCTTTCAAGTTTGAATAGAGAGAATGGTAGATAATGAAAGTGAATGACCTCATTTAGTATGAACAAGACAAGACGATATATTTCCTCTACAAGAAACACGAAACGCGTGCAAGTTGTCATCGCTGGGTTCGGGAGCCAATTATTGGACTCATCGGTGACGTTTGCCTCTCTTATATATTTCCGATCCGCAAACTCTCTTACAAAAAATATGAAGGGGGGAGATGATATCACGGTCATTCCATTCGATTGAGACAATTGTAGAGCGCTTTTTTTAACTAAGGTTCAACTAAAACACACACGTATGTGGAGGTCAATTTTAATGAAACGTAAATTACTCGCCCTTTTGCTGACTATGCTGCCGACTTTGGCGTTTGGCCAATTGTCGGATAACGGCAAGCCAGTGAAACTGGTCACCGATGCTGATATTTCAGCAAACAGAACATTCTTTAATGACACAGTCTATAACCTTTCAGGTTTTGTCTATGTCGAGTCCGGTCTCACACTCACTATCGAGCCCGGCACAATCATCAAAGGCAATCCCGGCCAG
>JAWXAN010000061.1 GCA_034439475.1 Candidatus Zixiibacteriota bacterium | reverse complement strand
TTCCCAGAGAGCGCACCCGGCCCGGAAACCAACTCACACGTGGTAAGGTTATTATCGGGATCACTGCAGAACGCGGTACGGCAAATCTGAGCCGGCGCGCACAGGAAAATTGAAGTGTCGTTGGCAACAGTCACCAACGGCGGAGCGTTTAAGTCAATGGTGACATTTATTGTATCGCGATCTTCGGCTCCGCACGAGTCAACCGCGCGCGCGATAAACTGGAAGGTGCCTTCGCCTGACGGAACAAAACAGAGCAGTCCGGTTCCGGCAAAGAGAGTACCGCTGCCTGAGAGCAGTTCTATTGTCGCGATATTCCCGTTCGGATCACTTTTCGTGAACGGCAGACAAATTTGAGCCACAGCGCATTGAGTTATCGTCGTGTCATTCCCAAACGAGAAAACAGGCGCGCTATTAATTGTAACATTTACGGTCATATTGACCGTATCAGCCGCCCCGCATGAATCGGCAACTTTGGCGACAACCGAATAGCTTCCAGTCGCGCTTGCAGTGAAACACCACTGCCCGGTGGAGGAGACTGTTCCCGCGCCTGAGAGAAGCGTCCAGGTCGGTGTGCCGCCATTGACATCTGTTGCGGTAAATTGATTGCAAATCTGTCCGGCGACGCAGAGGAAGGCGTTCAGAGGCGAAGCCGGATTGACCGCTATTGGCGCTGAGTTTATCGTCACGGTAGCTGTGAACTGACAAGTATCTGCGCCACAGCTTGTAGAGGCAATCACTGTCAAATTATACACGCCGGAACTATCAGCCTGGAAACAGACCTGGCCAGCCACGTATGTTCCAATCGGTGAAACAGTGACAGTCGCTCCGCTGCCTATAACTGACATCGGGAGGCAAACCTGATCAGCAGAACAAATAAACTTGCTGGCTGAAGGAGGACAGGTAATCGATGCCGCTTGGCCGACCGTGACATTGAACACGAGGTTACATGTATCCGCGCCACAGGCGGTTGTGGCGATAACTTGAGCGTTATAGGTACCGCTCGCATTGGCCGTGAAGCAAAGCTGGCCAGCTGAATATGTCCCGAGGTTGGTCGTGACTGTCGCGCCAGCTGGGGTGATAGCGAGGGCATAGCAGACCTGTCCGGTATCGCAGAGCGAGACCGGAATCGGGCCGACAGGACAGGTAATGTCAGCAGCCGCACCAGTTGAAACCGTCACAACAATAGTATCCCTATCGCTTGCTCCACATGAGTCTGTCACCGAGACTATCATCTGATAGCTGCCAGCCGAGGCCGGGGTAAAGCAAACTCTATTATTGAGCGTATCAATCGCTCCGTAACCTGATATAAAAACTTCGGTCAGCTTGGCTAACCCTTGCGGGTCAGATACCGTGTACGGCAGACAAATCTGAGCCGGTGTGCACTGGAAAATAGTTGTGTCAGATCCAAAGGCGATGACCGGAGGAGCATTCAATGTAATATTATATGTCAATGTCGTCGTATCGGCTCTACCGCAGGAATCAGCTACAATAGCGCTGATAGAATAAGCGCCGGCCAATACGGGTGTGAAACACCACAAACCGCCAGTCGTGAGAGTTCCCGATCCGCTTGCTTTGCTCCAAATAAGTGCTCCACCATTGACATCAGATGCTGTGAATTGGAAGCAGACCTGAGAGGCTGTGCACTGGAACAAATTCACCGGAGTTGAAGGATTGACCGCTACTGGGTTACTGTTGACTGTCACGGTATAGCTGATACTGGTTGTGTCTTTAGCGCCGCAGGAATCAGCCACAGTTACTACAACATTATAACTGCCGGAAGTACTTGGTGTGAAACAGAACAGACCGGCTGGAGTCACTGTGCCAGTACCAGAGAGTTTTGTCCAAGTGAGCGTTCCACCATTAACATCGGTGGCAGTGAAGGTATGGCACAGTTGAGCCGCTACGCATTGGAATACGGTCACTGACGGGGGATTGGCGGCAACAGGCGCCGAGTTCAGACCAACCGTCACAACAATAGTATCCCTATCGCTTGCTCCACATGAGTCTGTCACCGAGACTATTATCTGATATGAGCCAGCCGAGGGGGGGGTTAAGCAGACACGGTTATTGGCCGTATCGATTGTGCCCGAACCGGAGATTAAGACTTCGGTCAGCTTGGCTAACCCTTGCGGATCAGACACCGTATACGGGAGACAGATCTGAGCCGGTGTGCACTGGAAAATGGTTGTATCATTGCCAAAGGCGATAACCGGTGGACCATTCAAAGTTATGTTATATGTCAGGCTCGTTGTATCGGCTCCGCCACAGGCATTAGCCACGATAGCGCTAATTGAGTAGGCGCCAGCCGATACCGGTGTGAAACACCACAGCCCGCCAGCAGTAAGAGTGCCTGAGCCGCTTGCTTTTGTCCAAGTCAGCGTTCCACCGCCAGAGGCCGTAAACTGGAAACAAACTTGTGAGGCAACACACTGGAAGAGATTGACCGGAGTGGCCGGATTGTCCGCTATCGGCGGAGCTGTTTGGGTTACAATAAAGGTCTCGCATTCATTGGATGCCGACAAACTGACTCTGTCAGTGGTATCGCAGGCAGAATTGGGCGGGTCAGATGGCCCAGGCTTGCTCTCACCTAAAAATTTAATGCGAATCGCATAGTTTCCAACTGTATTAGGAATCGTCAGGGTGGCGCAAGCAATGCCATTAACATCGGTTAGAACCGTGTCATCGCCGTTTACGGCGACATTGTTCCCGCAGTTGCCGGGATTAACAAAAAAGATAATCGGACGACCAACTAACGGCATATCGGGACCGCCGGGGCAGGTCTGGGTTAATTTCCCGCATACATTAACCTGAGAATTTGCGCAAAGCGTGTCGGGAACGCCAGTTGAGAAAACAAGCTTAGTGCTTGCCAAATTGAGCTGTTGAGCATGTGCGGTTGTCAGCCAACAACATGCGAAAACAAAAACGGCAGACATAAGAGTCCAGCTTTTTCTTGAGTGAATCATGACCCCACCTGTATACAAAAAGAATTATTACGAGTGAAATGAAGGATTGTAAAATAATGAGAGAGGCGCTGAACAGTTTCGGAATCGCCGATGGAAGTTTGAAAACAAAACTCAATAAACGGTCGACCAGAACTCGTAGATTTAGTTTTTGTAGATACAGAACATGAACAATCTTTCATGCAATCACCTATGGTTTACCTAATTTTTCAAATCGTCTTAGAGTCGGGTGAATAAAGAAAGTATATGCTCGTCCAAGAACACCTTTCGACCACGCAATGACCCAACTCTACCTTGCTAACATACCAGCCAAACCCCTGCTTGTCAAGGGGAAAAGTGGCGTTTTATGGGGTTTTTTGGCTTTTTTTGCGGTTTTGGCTGATTTGGGCAAGATGGCTTCTTAAATCTTTCGTGCGGGGCTTCTCTGACCCGCACCCTTAGGGCGGAACCGTCTTCGAACCCGCCACGGAAGAGAAGAAGATGAGCTGAGATTGCCGCGTCTGCCCGCCGTGGAGGGTCGCGTCTGGGAAGCCGCTCCTCGCAACGACATGTAGTGAGTTTCGATATTACCCTCTACCCCTGGGAGAGGGGAGGGTGAAGGCTTTTTCATGAGGAACACAGAATCGCTGAACCACTGTCCGCCTTGGCGGAATCGCTACAAAAAGAAGAGAACCCGCCGCAGCGGATGCCCGACTGTCTTGAAGTGCCTGGCGTCCTCCGCATGTGGTTGAACTGACGCCTCTTTTCCGTACAGTCAGCTCCCTCTTATTATGTCATACCCCGCGAAGGCGGGGTATCCAGGGTAAATAGACGTGCAGTCCGCCAGGTCGGACTGCACCACATATTTTCGTGGCTGGTGTACTTCCTCGCCGCGCCTTCCCGCGCCCCCGCTACTTGATTCTTTTCAATTTTTCTATAAACTCAGACGCTTCACGTTTTGACAATCCCGCCGATTCAAGTTGCGCCATGTCCGGATCAAACGAAGACAAATTTTCTTTCAGAATCGCAAGCTCGGGTCCGGAGAACATGGCCGCATTGAGGCTATAATCTTCAAAAGCCTGAAAAGCGATCGGTGTGACGCTTTTCACTATCCCAGCCATAACCTCGGCATAGACCTGAATCTCTTTCTGAGCATGGTTGTCCATCCGCAGACGCAAAAAATGAAAGAGATTATGCAGATCAATTTTCCAATACCATTCCGTATACAGCGACAGCGGCAGAGCTATCCGCGCCAATTCCCGCGCAAGTCCCGCTTCGACATACCCCAGATATTTCTGGTAGGACTGTTTTTGGGACTCGGCAAGGTAGCTTCGCAGTTCAGCCTTTACCTCATCGGGGACGGCATCGCTTGACCTCCCCTGTTTATTGGTTTTTGACTGAAAATGGATGTCCTCGGCTTTAGGTCGGTAGAACTCTTCTTTCATAACCGAATAGCGGCCCGAGTACTCGTTGACATTGGCCGAGCGGTGGCGAATCCATTGACGAGCGACAAAAATCGGAAGTTTCACGTGAAACTTAAACTCCACCATCTCAAATGGTGTGGTGTGCTTATGGCGCATCAGATAGCGGATGAGACCGCGATCTTCCTGCAGTTTTTTTGTTCCGGCGCCATAGCTGACACGCGCGGCCTGCACGATGGCTTCGTCGGAACCCATGTAGTCTACAAGACGGACAAAGCCATGATCCAGGACATTAAATTCTTTGTCGAGCAAGGCATCGGCTTCGGGCGTATGGACGCGTGGCATAGGTTTCCTTTGTTGTGCAGTCTAATTCGTGACAGAATACAAATATTAAAGACACACCGCAAGCGGTGGAGTGCCAGAAAATATCGAGGAGACGCCCGGTACTTGCCAAGATAAAGATCACACCGTCCGCCGCGGTGGAGTGTGGCACAAGAAATTAAAGCAAACGGTCGATTCTGAATCGCTGCGAGGAGCGGCTTCATAGAAGTCACTCGAATTGTTTGACTGTGCTCCGGTTGGGGACTATCTTGTCTCTGTGAATGATCGCACCCTGAAAATCATTTCTCTGCTTCGATATCTGGTGATTTTTACTGCGATGGCTTCGCTGGCGCTTTTCTTTTACCAGTGCATCCGAAATATCAACAAGTTCGATACGATCGATCTCACATCCTATATTCGGGCCTCCGACTGTTTTTTCAACGGCGGGAATCCGTATGTCGCAGAATCACGGCGATATATCTATCCGCTTTTTCTTTTGCTGATCGTCTGGCCATTTCAGTTGCTTATGTCCGGTGCTGCGCTCAAAGGACTGAGCGCAGCTATCTGGTCGCTCGGTCTGTGCCTCTCTTTCTCTTTTGCTTTGACAGGATGCTGGAAATATTTGTACGGGGATCGCTCCCATATAGAAGCGCTCAAGAGACATTTCCTGCCTCTCTGTTTGATTGTCGTGATGCTTCATCCGTCCTTCCAAGATGAATTCCTGAACGGTCAGGTGAATTTGTTCGTCCTTGGAGGCACTGTCGCCTTTTTCCTTCTGATTGATCGAAACAAGATGTTCTGGGGAGCGCTATTTCTCGCAGCCGCAGCATCAATAAAAATTTCCCCGGGTCTATGTCTGCTCTTGCCGCTGTTGATGCGGCAGTATCGGACGGTTTTCTATTTTTTCCCGCTGATGGCGCTTTTCACAGTCGTGATCCCGTGGCTTGTCAATCCACACAGTCTGGATTACTATCGATATTTCGTGAGCGATGTCATGCCAGCCATTACCGGCTCGGATTTCGAGGGCGGTTTTAAGTCGTTTTCAATTCTCTCCACTTTGAGCTACATCTTCCATATCGCCTGGTACCCTCCATTGAAAATCGCCGTGGTGTGCGCCATTGCGGCGATGCTCTGCGCTCCGATCATTCTATATGGCCGCAAAAAAGGGACGAGGGAAAACAAGTGGGGTCGATTCGTAACCTTTGCCGCCATAGTAACGGTAATTCCGCTCACTTTCCCAATGTCCGAGGCGCATCATCTGCTCCTCCTCGTCGTACCCTATATCGCTATTGTGGCCCATTGGCAGAATGTGATTGAGAGTGGAAAGTCTCTGTTCCATGACTCGTTGGCATTGTTGTTTATACTATGCATTGTCGGATTGCACATTGGACACGGGCTCAAGGACACTCCCATACGTCTTTTCAGCCTGATTGGCATCTATGTGGGGATGATTCTTTTACTGAAAGGCCCGGCTTGTATTGTCCGAGGTTACAGACAGCGGGCCTGATGACGTCAGACTACCTATTTTGTAACATGCTCAGGAGAACGGGATAACCGCTCCGTCGGGGACGCCTGACACCACCGGCTGTGTTGTTGTAAGGAGCGCCGTCCCAGACGCGACCCTCCACGGCGGGGGGCGCGGCAATCTCAGTTAAATCTTCCGTTTGGTCTTGGCTATGTCCTTGCTTGAGCAAAGATATAGGTGCTAAGGCTTCCGAAGTCCGCCGCAGGTGGATGACCTGACGGTCACAGGGTGCGCGACCGGGACGTCCCGCACGAAGAATCAAAGAAGACATTTCCAATATGTCGTTGCGAGGAGCGCCGTCCCAGACGCGACCCTCCACGGCGGGGGCGCGGCAATCTCATATTATCCGATATTAGTAGGTCAGGATCCCAGCGATCCTGACGTCTTTTCTGTATGGAAGAGAATATGAGATTGCCACGTTTCACTTAAGAAAGTGAAACTCGCAATGACGGGATAGGGCGTCTGCTTTGATTCATGTGTTACATTTTGTCGTGTCTGCCCGCACGAATATCAACACTTCGTGGCTGGCCCCCCCTCTTGCGTTCTGTATCCCCCTTTTGTATCTTCGCCGCATATAATTTCAGAATCGCCAATTGCGCCATGCAATAGAGTAAAGGAGCAAGAGAAAATGACAGCCCAAGAAGCCTATCAGCAGCTAATCAAACAGACCCGCGAAGTCGCCGTGCTCGGATCATGCGGCGGAGTCCTCGGTTGGGACGAACGCACCTACATGCCCAAAAAAGGCTCGGCCTTCCGCGCCGAACAGCTCGGTGTGCTTGCCGGACTCAGCCACGAGAAGTTCACTTCGCCCAAAATCGGCGAACTGCTCTCAAAAGCCGAAAGCAACGGCTTTGGGAAAAATCCCGAGTCAGTCGAAGCGGTCAATATTCGCGAAATCCGCCGTGACTACGACAAAGCGACCAAACTGCCGAAAGAACTCGTTGAAGAAATAACCCGTGAGACGACAATTGCCCAAGGTATTTGGGTCGAGGCTCGCAAGAAATCCGATTTCAAAATGTTTCTGCCGTCGCTTGAAAAAGTTCTCGACCTCACCCGCCAAGTCGCCGACGCCTACGGCTGGCAAGGTGAACGCTACAATGCCCTGCTCGATATTTACGAGCCGGGCGCCACAGTCGATGAGATTTCAAAAGTTTTTGAAGAACTTCGCGTCGATCTGGTTGACCTTGTCGAGCGGGTCAAAAACGCGCAGAAAAAACCCGATGTTACTATAGTTGAGCGCGAATACGATGTCGAACTCCAAAAAGTCTTTGGCGAGGCGGTTGCGGCGGCAATCGGTTTTGATTTCGATGCCGGACGGCTCGATATTACCACCCATCCGTTCTGCAGCGGCTTTGGCATTAACGACACCCGTATCACCACGCGTTACAATCCAAAACGCCTCAACGACGCCCTTTTTGGTGTAATGCACGAAGCCGGCCACGCGTTGTATGAGATGGGTATAGAAAAAGATAAATATTTCGGATCACCGATGGGCGAAGCGGTCTCGCTCGGTATCCATGAGTCGCAGTCGCGGATGTGGGAAAATCAGGTTGGCCGCTCCAAAGAGTTCTGGGCTTATTTTCTGCCCCAAGCAAAACGGATATTCAGGGAATCGCTCAAAGATGTTGACCTGAACGAGTTCTATGGCGCGATTAACTATGTCACGCCTTCGTTTATCAGAGTCGAAGCTGACGAAGCGACCTATAATCTCCATATTTTGCTTCGCTATGAGCTTGAACGCGCCCTCATGTCCGGCGATCTCAAGGCATCCGACCTTCCCGGCGAATGGAACAGCCGCTTCAAAAAGTATTTCGGTCTGACGGTCGACAAGGACAGCAACGGCTGTCTTCAGGATGTCCATTGGTCCGCGGGATTGATTGGTTATTTCCCGACCCACACTCTCGGCAATCTCTATTCAGCACAATTTTTTGCCCAAGCCAAGAAGGATATTCCCGACTTGATGGGTCAATTCGCTCAAGGGGATTTCAGTAAACTGCTCGCCTGGCTGCGTAAGAATATCCACACGCATGGGAAAAGATTCGTAGCCAAAGAACTTGGGAAGAAAGTGACCGGACAAACCTTGTCCCATAAACCGCTTGTAGAGTATATGAATAAAAAATACGGAGAAATCTACGGGATATAGAGCCGACGAGTGGTATGATAAAACTCAGCAATTTGAGCCGCGAGTGAGTTAACCAATACCTCGCGGTCGTGAGGCTTTGTTTGATTAGATGCTGATTATGCCTTCGTAAATGAGGTACGGGATAATAATATAGAGAATCGTGTCCCGGATAAGATAAAAGAGGAAAAAGGCGAGGATAAATTTCCAGCCGCGGGATTTGACTTCTTTCCAAGACTTGGGAAAGCGAAGTTTCTGCCTGAGACGTTCCCGAAATGGGGCTTTGGCCGGTTTTGCCAACTCCCTGCTCGATTTAGTTTTTTCTGTTTTAATCATTACTTACTTGCTCACTTATCTTTCAACATACGCAAATAGGCCGGAAAATCAAGCTTCTGCAATAGAAAACGATAATGGAACCGGCCAATTGGTACAGATCAAACTGCAAATAAACAACACTCTTATTGAAACCCTGCTATCTCTTGGATGGTTCTATGCTGGTATGTCCTTGTTTAGATCTCATATCCGTCTCCTTCCATATATAGATATAGTAGATCTGAAACCCAACTCTCCAGTATTGGTTTCGTAAAATTATCTATGAGAACTTTCTATCCTGTAATCTTTGGCGGTGTGCTCATTTTGGCGCTGGGACTGATAGAGCTTCTGCTCCTGCGCACGCTAAACAAATCATGGTGGCAGAAGAAAGTAATCCGTCGTCTTGCCTGGGGGCTCCCTCTCTCAGGATTGGTCATGATTGGCCTCTGGGCTCTGGGTGAATACTACCAGCTTATGTGGCTTGCCGTTGTGGCTCGATTGCTTATCGGCCTTATTATCCTCAGTGAACTGGGACTCATGCTTTCTCTTCCCATTTCCGGCATTCTGCACTGGGTAGATCGTCTTATTGACCGTTTCGTTCGACATCGAAACGTAGAGGATTCACATGTTGACCGGCGTCGACGTCTTTTCCTCAAAGGCGCCGCGGCAGTAGTACCGTTGGCAACTTTGGGCATAACAACCGGAGGAACTTTGCACGCATTTAGTCCCATTAGTATAGTCAGGAAACCAATTGGTTTCACATCGCTCCCGCAGGATTTGGAAGGATTGAAGATTCTTCAGCTTTCAGACCTCCATCTGTACCACTATGTCACCCTCGATGACCTGCGTCAGGTAATCGCTTCGGCATCAGAACACAAGCCCGACCTTATCCTTGTGACAGGTGACATAGCCGACGATCTCCGTTTGCTGCCTGAAGCGCTTAAAATGATAGATGAGATGAAACCAAGGCTGGGTTGTTACGCGAGCCTTGGTAATCACGAGTATTTCCGAGGGGTGACGGAGGTTCGGCGGATATTCGATAAATCGACCCTGCCCCTCTTTGTAAACGAGGGGCTTCGGATCCCGGTCGGAGGCTCACAGTTGTTTATAGGCGGAATCGATGACCCACGAAGCATGGGAGCCAAGGACGAAGCCTTTTTCAAGCGGACAATCGACCAAACACTCCAGTCCGCACAGGACGAGGATTTTGTTATTCTCATGTCCCATCGGCCGGATGCCTTTGATTATGCGGCAGAGCGCTCCATACCATTGACTCTTGCCGGGCACACTCATGGCGGCCAGGTGGGGGTTATGGGGCGGTCAATCTTCGAGAACTATTTCCCCGACAGATACCTCTGGGGTGAATATGCTCAGGGTGAAAGCCGCCTCTATACCACCTGTGGGGCGGGGCATTGGTTCCCATTTCGCCTCGGATGTCCGACCGAAGCGCCAATTATCGAGCTGGTTTCACTGCAAGCATAGGCGAGAAATCCCTATATTTCCCTGTTTTCCCTCTGAAAACCTTCAAAAAAATACGATTCATTGCTCTTTTTTCTTGCGCTGAAAATAAAAACAAAATACACTTTACCTATGACAAAGCTCGAAGAGCAACACATTCGATGTTTTGTCAGAGATCGATGCGTAAGAGTAAACAGGGTTTTTAAACCACTTAACCAACCATTAGGGTAAAGGAGCAACACATGGCAGTAGCCAAGAAAGCAACGAAGAAAGCCGCTAAGAAAAGCGGAGCAAAGAAGAGCACAGCCCGCAAGGCGACTGTGAAGAAATCGCCAGCCAGAAAAGCCACAGCAAAGAAGAGCCCAGTCCGTAAGGCCGCTCCGAGAAAAGCTGTCGCGAAAAAAGCCGCGAAGCCAAAAGTAAAACGCAAACCGAATGCGGCGTTTATGCGTCCGATGTCGCTCTCGCCTGAACTCGGCGCAGTGGTCGGTAACTCGCCGATCCCGCGCACTGAAGTCACAAGAAAGCTTTGGGCGTATATCAAGAGCAACAAACTGCAAGACAATGTCAATCGTCGTATGATAAATGCCGATGACAAACTCAAGCAGATTTTCGGTGGCAAGACAAAAGTTTCAATGTTTGAAATGACCAAATTGGTCTCCAAGCACCTGAAATAAATCACGTGCGTATTGATTATTCGTGCCGGTCTGTAAAAACAGACCGGCCTTTTTATTTACCGTATGAAATGTATATTCATGTTATATTCAGCGCATGATTCGCGCTAACATTTCCCGACTGCTTATTCTCCTTGCTTTAATAATTCCTACTGAAACGTTTGCCACCGAATTTTGCACCACCGGCCATGTACAGGGATTTGGCAAACCGGACACAGTTATCGAAACCATTCATGGCATCACAGTAACTGATCCATTTCGCTGGCTCGAAAACGGGGGGGGCAAAAAAGCGCAAGAGTGGCTGGACTCCCAACATATTTATGCCCGTGCCTGCCTGAGTCAAAGTGACCTAAACGGAGATATCCTCCACCGTCTGCAGGTTCTCCAGGCGTTAGAAAAAACAGAACTGCCGCGCGAAGCCAACGGACGATTTTTTTATCTCAAACGAAATGCAGGCGCGGCTCTTCCTGCGCTCTACATGAGAATTGGTGTGGATGGAGCCGAGCGAATGCTTCTCGACCCGAAAATAATCGACAGCGCTCTTTCCACCACTATAGAGCTTATTGATTTTTCGAGCGAAGGCAATCTCCTTGTATATGCCCTGCGCAGCAACGGCGCTCAAGAGACAACGATTCGAATATTCGATGTCGACAAAGCTCTGACATTGCCTGATAGCCTTGCGGCGTCGATCTATTTTGCAGGCTCGGTAATTCTATCACCTCAGAGAACGGGCTTGTATTACAGCCGGCAGGAGATCGATGGCCCTCGTGTGTACTATCACCGGATTGGTTCGGCGTCCCAGACAGACTCTCTTATATTTGGACAAGGGTACGAAAGCAATAAATACATCTCACTCTCAAAATCTCAATTCGGCCGTCATGTTACTCTGACTGTCCATCACGGCTTTGGCGCGCTTCGCACCGAGGTTTATCTACTCGACCCGTATAAACCAGATTCGATTGTTACGGTTGTCAATAATATCGACGCCCGATTTATTCCTTATGCTCTCGGCAATCGCATCTATTTGCATACAGATTGGCAGGCCCCGTACGGGCGGCTTCTTGTCGTCGAAGCGCAAAACCCGCGACAGGAAAACTGGCTCGAGTTTTTACCCGAAGAGGCCGGAGTGATTGATGCCGTGACATTCTCTGGAAGCCAAATATGTGTTCGATACCTCCAAGGTGTGCTCACAGCCTTAAAGTTCTTTGACCTTGAAGGAGCCTTTACTCGGGAGTTCACGTTTTCAGAAATCGGAACGATCGGTCTGCCTTCGGGTCTCTACTCAAGCGACACTCTCTTTTTCGAGTACAGTTCGTTTGTCCACCCCCCGGAGATTTATTGGTATTCTGTCGCAAACGGGAGCAAGGGAATCTGGGTTGAAAGCGCAAATAAGATGAAGCGGGATCAATTCGTAACCAAACAGGTTTGGTATCAATCGAGTGACAGCGTTGAAATCCCGATGTTTATCACGCACCGCAAAGGATTATCCCTCGATGGTTCGCATGCGGCTCTGATTATCGCCCCTGGCGGCCAAGGCAAAAGCATGCTTCCATTTTTCAGCGAAATAAATCAGATCTGGCTTGAAAATGGCGGTCTTCTCGCTGTGCTGAATCTTCGCGGAGGGGGTGAGTTTGGCTCGGAGTGGCATCGCGCGGCGGTAAGTGAGAATAGGGTTATCGCTGTCAATGACTGTGTGGCGGCGGCAGAATGGCTGACTGAGCAAAAGTATACAAATTCATCCAGGATGGCAATCTTTGGGAGTGGCATCGGAGGGTTGACAGTTATATCGGCCATGTTACACAAGCCAAATCTCTTCAGTTCAGTGGTTTGTGAATCACCGCTTGCTGATCTGGTCCGCTTTGGGAATTTCTCACTGGGACGGTTGTGGGAATCCGAGCTTGGCTATTCATCGGACAGTACCGATTTCTCTCGGTTGTTTGCCAGTTCTCCTTGTCAAAATGTACAATATAGAGACTACACCGATATGCTCTTTGTGACCGGTAACGAAACCAGTTACATAGACGACGCCCACACTCGCAAAATAACTGCTTCCATACAATCGATAATCTCAGTTAACTATCCAGCCTTTTATCTTGGTCAAAAGGCGCACGACCCGGCAATACATTCTTTTATAGAGAGAAAGATTTTACTGGAGAGAGATATTCTGGCATTCTTTTTTAGATTCAAGCATTCGAATTGGCCGGACAGTTTCAGAACAGAATAGATTCCGGATTGGGGTTGGGGTGCAATCTTGTATTTCCCAATATTCGTAGGTCAGTGGTCCCCGTGATCCTGACAACTGCACAATGTCATCCCGGCGCAATCCGGGAACCAGGGCATCTTCTCTTCCTCTTGTGGCGACGAACCCCCGTGGTTCGGCGATTCTGTATTCCTCACGAATACGCCCTCACCCTCCCCTCTCCCAGGGGAAGAGGGTAAAGAACAAATCACACCGTCCGCCACTATCGGTGGTGTAACCTCACATTGTCATTCCAGCGAAAGCTGGAATTCAGGGTAAATAAATGTGCAGGCCACATATTAGAACCCACTATGAGCGGTGGCATACCCGAATGAATAGAAGATGGATTCTCCGCCCCGCCACAGCGGGCAGGCGTGGCGGACTGGAATGACACTACAATGATTCGTTGCGAGGAGC